>JACQQW010000051.1 GCA_016206745.1 Candidatus Omnitrophota bacterium
CCTTTCTCCTTACAAGAACAACCTAAAGCTCCTTGCCGCCTCTAAAAATTTGTATGCCCGGCCTCTGCTGCTCCGGTTGCTTGGTGGTCTTGCCGCCTTCCTCTTTCAACTCATCCGGCAAATTAATTTCCGCGCCCTGATTTTGCAAAACATAATCGGCCAGGGTTTTCCATGTGGAGGCTTTCACCATTTGACGGTCGGTTTCTTGCGGGGAACGCAAAGCCATTTCCAATTTGCCGTTTTTATCCGCGAAAGCCAGCAGTCCCGCTTCCTCCGGGTCCACCGCGACCGTCAATTTGACCGCCGCCGCGCCCTGCTGTTCATCATAATATTTACCGGTCTCTTCCAAATTGGTATTGACCGCCAAGACCTCAAGCCCTTGAAAAACCATGGCCGTTACTGTGTTTTTCTTGGGGGCATTTTCCGGCAAACCGAGAGGGACATTCAAGTGGGCAATCACGTCTATGAAATCACCGGGATTTAAAAGCCCGCCGACAGCGGCCAGAGAATCAACCATGATGGTAAGCGCCCTTTTGCCGGACGGCGTCTTCATCGCCAATGAAGGTTTGGGCCTTTTGATCACTTCCGCCGGCTGCTTCTGTGCCTGGACCTGGATCTTGGCCTGCAAGTCCGCGGCTTGTTTCTGCATGGCCTCATCTTGCTCGGCCTTAACGCGCTGGATTTCTTGTGCCAGCATTGCCATTCTTTGTTCGCTTTGCTGCTGCAGGGCATTGGCAGTTTCTTTCTGCTTGGCTTCGTATTCTTCCTTTAATTGTTGCGTCTGTTGCCCGATGCTCTTGGTCACATAAGAGCCGGTCAACACCGTGGCCACAATGCCGGCCACCACCGCTAAAACAATCAACAGCACCTGTCTTTTATTTTCCATGATGCGCTTCCCCTTTAAATGTAGCGAATGGCCGCGGCCATTCGCTACTATTTCTTGCCGCCCACAATTTCCTTATTGATTTCAACCTTGGTCTTCCGGGCCAATTGATCAATGTGTTCCAATATGGCCTCTTGTTGTTTGCGCAATGTAAGCCCTGAAACCAAGTCCGCTTTGACCGAGGAAAAAGATTTGGCGTTGCCGCCTTTTTTATCATCCACTTTGATCACATAAAAACCATCCAGACCTTTGAATACAGAACTTACTCCGCCTGCGTCCAGAGAAGCAATCGCCGTCTGCATGGCGGCAAACGGGGCTTTTTTAAACACCGGCAGCTGCCCGCCGCTGGAAGCGGTCTTGGCCTTGGATTGTGCCCTGGCAATTTCGCTGAAATCCCCGCCTTGCAAAACCTGCACTAAAATGTTTTTGGCGGCCGCCTCATCCGCGGCCACAATTTCCCGCACTTTCCACTCAATGGGGTCTACAAACAAGCCCTTGTTTTGATCGTAATATTCTTGGGCCTCTTTTTCGGTCGCCACAATGTCCTTGGTCAAACGGTTGGCCAGTTCCTGCACCAATAATGTCCGGCGGAAATCTTCCACGGCTTCCGCGATTTCTTTTTGCCGGCCGATCCCCGAGGTTTCCGCGTCTTTGACCAAAAGCTGCTGGCGCACCAGCTCATTGAGCACCGATTCTTTGTTCCCCAGCTTATTCTCATCGAAATCGGGCAGCCCTTGCTTCAAAAGTTTTAACCGCTGGTCAAACTGCTCGGTCGTTAACGTCCAGTCCCCCACGCGCGCAATGACATCGCCGGGCAACAGCCCTTGGGCCGGCGCCGCTTCTTCGGCGGCGGCCGGTGTGCCGGCAACAGTGTCTTTTTTATTCTCTTTTTTAGGAGGGTTGATTAAATCACATCCCGCCAAACCAAGGCTTAACACAGAAAGAAACAAAAAAAACATAAACGCGTGTGTGGTTTGCTTCATACATCCTCCCTAATACAAGCTGTATATTGGTAAGTATACCCGGTAAAAGTCCAAAATGCAAATTTCATATAAGCCCCTGCACGGCCGCTTGTTCTCCCAACAATTCGTCTAAAGTGATTTTGATTTTCGCCTGGGCAAAATCATTGTGCGCAAGCCCCTGGACAATTTCCCAGGCATGCCCGGTGGAGCGCAAAGGAAAACCGAACATGGTGCCCTCCGGCACGCCATAACTGCCGTCGGAGGACACCGCGGCGGAAAAGAATTCGCCCGGCGGCGTAGGCATGCGGATGCCCCGCACCGTATCGATGACGGCATTGGCCGCGGAAGCAGCGGAAGAAAGCCCGCGGGCCTTGATGATGGCGGCGCCGCGTTTCTGCACCGTTTCAATAAACGCGGTTTGAAGCCAGGAATGGTCACTGATGACTTGCCGTACCGGACGCCCCTTGATCAAAGCATTATAAAAATCCGGATACTGGGTGGCGGAATGGTTGCCCCAAATACCCACCTTCTTGACGTCCGTCACAGACGCGGCCCCCTTTTGGGCGAGGCAGGCCGTGGCCCGATTCTGATCCAGCATGGTCATGGCAAAAAAATTCTTGGGGGGAATGTTTTTACAAACACTTTTTGCGATCCAAGCATTTGTATTACAAGGATTTCCAACCACCAAAACCATGCCCGTCGGCTTCGCATGGTTGGACAAGGCCTTGCCTTGTTCAATAAAAACGCCGCCGTTGATTTTCAATAAATCGCCTCTTTCCATCCCTTCTTTGCGCGGGACGCTCCCTACCAGCAAGGCCCAATCAATGTCTTTAAAAGCAATGTTGGCATCACTCGATGTGGTCACGGACTTTAATAAGGGGAAGGCGCAATCTTCCAATTCCATCACCACTCCGCCCAAAGCAGGCAGGGCCTTTTCAAGCTCCAAAAGGCTTAAATCGATTTCGGTATCTTTACCAAACATTTCCCCTGCCGCAATGCGAAACAACAAGGCATATCCGATTTGGCCTGCGGCGCCGGTAACTGCTACTTTAATTCTTTTGGACATCTGTGCTCCTGCTTCCTTAATTTAGACTATAGACCAAAGACTATAGACCTGATTTAATCCTGTTTTAAAGCTTTTCCTCTTTTTTTGGTCTCTTGTCTTTTGTCTATGGTCTTTTGTCTCTTTGTGATTCCCGGCAAGATTGCCCGTGCTTTAATGATCTCTTCCCGGTTTATTTCCCCATATACAATTTCTTCTTTATTTCCGCTGCCGCGGGCCAGTACTTCCC
>JACQQW010000042.1 GCA_016206745.1 Candidatus Omnitrophota bacterium
AAGCCTTTATTATTTGACCAATGCCGGCAGTTTATTTTCATACAATAACCTTAAAAAAGTACTGCACTTAGGCAGTGAGAACACGGTCAAAAGTTATACCGATTTTTTGCAGGATAGTTATTTAATGTTTGCTGTGCCGCGGTTTTCGTATTCTTTAAAACAGCAATTTCTGGCGCAGAAAAAGATATATTGCGTGGACAACGGAATTATATCCACCGTGGCGTTTCAGTTTTCAAAGAACAGGGGTAAATATCTTGAAAATCTGGTATTCATTGAATTAAAGCGCCGAGGAGGGGAAATATTTTATTTTCACAGCAAAGAGGGGCGTGAGACCGATTTTATCATCAAGAAGGGAATAAAACGCAACTTGCTGATCCAGGTGACGGAAAGTTTGTCTGATCCGAATGTCCGGCAGCGGGAGGTTTCCACTTTGACCAGTGCGATGAAGGAATTGAGATTAAAAACGGGATTAATTCTTACCGAAGATGAGCATGGGCACCTTAAAGTTAAGGAAGGGACCATTGATATTAAGCCGGTTTATGAATGGCTCTTGGAATCATCGGACAAATCACACCCATAATCATCAAATCCTATAAATTCCACTGGTTTTTTTGTAGCTTGCCCGTCGATTTAATAGTAAAATGTTTTGATGTCCATTCTATTTGATTTAATATTTTTATTATACACTTTGTTGTATATTCCTTACTTACTTCTGACCAAACGCTGGCACCGCGATTATGGCCAGCGTTTTGGGGTTTTTTCTGCTGAATTGATAACGGGTTTAAGCCGTTCACGCAATATTTGGGTTCATGCGGTCAGCGTGGGTGAGGTCATGGCGGTTGAGGGGCTGGTGCGGCGGATGAGGGAGCGTTGGCCTGGGTATACCGTGGTGTGTTCGGTCACCACCAAGACTGGTTATGAGCTGGCCCGGCAACGGCTGAAAGGGACGGCTTTGGTCATTGCTTCTCCTTTGGATTTTAGCTTTATTGCCCTTCGATTTGCCCGTCTGATTAAACCTAAATTATATATTGCCGCGGAAACGGAAATCTGGCCCAATCTTTTTGGCCGCTTGCATAAAGACGGGGTGCCGATCGCCATTGTCAATGGCCGTATTTCCGACCGGTCTTTTGGCCGTTATCGTATGATCAAGGCTTTGCTTAAACCCGTTTTACGCCAGGTGAGTGTTTTTGCCATGCAAAGCGATTTGGATGCTTTGCGGATCAAAGAATTGGGAGCAGAAGCCGGGAAGGTCTTTACGGTGGGGAATATTAAATTTGATGATGTGCAACAAGAGAATGCGGGGATGAATTTAAGCATAAGGCAACCGCTATGGATTGCCGGGAGTACACATCCTGGGGAAGAGGCGATTGTATTGGACCTGTTTAAGAAATTAAAACCGGCCTATCCTTCATGGCAGTTGGTGATCGCGCCCAGGCATGTGGAACGCGCGGATGAAGTCATGCGTTTGGCCGCAGAATCTGGTTTTAAAGCAGTAAAATTTTCTGAATTATTTCCCCCCCCTCTTTTTTCTAAAGAGGGGGTTGGGGGGAGTTGTGATGAAGTCATTGTGGTCGATACCATCGGCCATTTGCGCGGTCTGTATGCTTCTGCCTCTTTGGTATTTGTGGGAAAAAGTTTATGCGTAGGCGGAGGGCAGAATGTGATTGAGCCGGCATTTTTTGCCAAACCCATCATTGTCGGTCCCATGATGGAAAATTTTCGGGACATCCTGGGGTGCTTTAAAGCAGAAAATGCTTTAATGCAGGTCAATAACACCCAGGAATTTGAATCAGCGGTGAAAGAGCTGGTTAGGGACCAGAGCAAGCGTGAAGAGCTTGGGCAACGAGCCCGGGCCGTTATCGATAAACACCATGGAGCCGGTGCACGCACGCTGCATTTAATAGAACAATGGCTATAAAAAATTATATATACGCGCTCATGACAGACCGGCGTCATGGTCCCGCTGACATGGTTGGAAAACTTTTCCTTTGGTTATTGTCACTGGGCTATGGGGCCATTGTCTTGGGTACGCGCACCCTGTATGCATTGCGGATTTTGCCGTCCTGGCGGCCGCCCAGGCCGGTCATCAGCGTTGGGAATATTACCGTCGGCGGGGTGGGTAAGACACCGCTGGTGATTGCAGTGGTGCAGGCGTTGTTATTGCGCCAATTGCGCGTAGCGATTGTCATCCGGGGGTATATGCCTAAATCCGGCAATGGGTTCAGCGACGAAGCTCGCATGCTGCAAGAACATTTGCCGGGGGTTCCGGTGCTGACCGGTGCCAACCGGCGTTTGAGCATGGAACAGTGCCTTAAGCACCATGCCGTGGATGTCTTTGTCTGCGACGATGCTTTTCAACATTGGCCGCTGCGCAGGGACCTGGACATTGTGGCCGTTGACGCGGTCAATCCTTTCGGTAATGGCCGGCTTTTGCCGCGGGGAATTTTGCGGGAACCTTTAAGCGCACTTAAACGCGCACAGATTATTGTCCTGACTAAAACAGATCGTGCGCAAGCCAAGACCCCAGAATTGAGGACGCGGCTGCAGGACATAAATCCTCAAGCATTGATAGTCGAAGCCCGTCATGCCTGTGCCGGCTGCATGGACGTGTTCACACATAAAGCGTATGATCCTTATCACTTAAAAGGAGTGTCGGTGGCGGCTTTTTGCGCCATCGCAGACCCCGATTCTTTTCGCCAGAGTTTGCAGGACGCCGGGTTTAATGTGGTCAACCTTTTTGTGTTCATGGACCATCACCTGTACACTAAAAAGGATTTGGCCATGGTCCGTAAATTCGCCCTGGACCATGACGTTCAAATAATCATGACCACGCACAAAGACGCGGTCAAAATGCAATCGTTTCAGGAATTTTGGCAAGGATACCGGCTTTATTTTCTAGAATTGGAACTGGAAATCACGCATGGTAAAAATGTCTTCATTGAACGAATCGTATCTGCTGTCCGTCATTAAGACCGCGGCGGTAATATTCAGGGCCTTGCCTTTCGGTTTGTCCTTATGGATGGCCCGGGTGGTGGGAGGGACTGGGTATTATTTATTGCCTAAAAAACGCGCGGTGGTGTATGCCAATCTCCGCATTGTCTTTGCCGGCCGCAAAACACCTCAAGAGATCCGCCGCACGGCAAAGAATGTTTTTATAAATTTTGCCCAAAGCTTTGTCGAGCTGTTCTGCCTGCCTAAAATTAAACGGTTGGGTTTCCAGCATTTTGTGCGGTTGGAAGGAAGGGAACATATTGAACAGGCCTTGGCCAAAGGTAAAGGCGTTATTTTTCTGGCCCTGCATTCCGGCAGCTGGGAATTGGGCAGTATGGTCAACGGTTTATGCGGTCATTCTTATAATGTCGTTGCCAACCTGCAGACCAGGGAGCCCGAATTAAATGATTTGCTCAATGAATACCGGATCATTGCCGGCGCAAAAGTCATTGCGGCGGGAGTGGCCACCCGTGAAATCATCCGGGCTTTGAGGAACAATGAAATTGTGTCTTTAGTGTTGGACCAGGGGGGCAAAGACGGCGTGGCGGTCAAATTTTTAGGCAAGACCGCGTCCATGTCAACGGGCGCGGTCCGGATTGGGCTTAAATACGGGGTGCCGGTCTGTCCGGCGTGGATTGTCCGGACAAGTCACACACGCCACTGCCTGCGGATTTTTCCGTCATTGGATCTATGCGCGCATGAAGATATGGACAAAGGCCTTCTGGAGGCCACCCGCCGGGCGGCACAACACTTTGAATGCCTTATTTACGAACATCCTGATGAATATATGTGGTTTTATAAGGTGTTTAAATATTCGACCGAGTCCCGGGTGTTAATACTGGGCGACGATAAGACGGGGCATGCACGCCAGTCCCAGGCCGCGGCCCAGATTTTAACCCGGTCCCTGGCTGCGCATGGTAAGAGCGTCGAGGAGCGGTTGGTCCCGGTCCATTTTAAGAGTGTTGGGGCGGAGAAAATGTTTCGTTTCTACGCGTTTTTCGCCCAGGCGTTTAAGTTTTTAGTTCGGGAAGAAGTACTCCAATTTTTTCTGACTACAGAAGCTTACCACGCCCTGACGGCGTACAGCGCGGATTTTATCATTTCCTGCGGATCAACCGCAGGGAGCATGAATTTTTTTCTCAGCCGCTGTTATGGCGCTAAAAGCATTTGCCTGCTTAAGGCCGGACTGGTTTCCTGGGACCAATTTCATTTGGTCATCGTTCCTGAGCATGACCGTCCCTCTGTTTCAAAGAATGCGCGCCTGGTCACCACCAAGGCCGCATTGAATTTGATCACTCCTGAATATTTAAAAGAGCAGAGCGCGCAATTGCTCAATCATTATTCGCATTTAAAGAGCAATGTCCGTCCTAAAATCGGGGTTTTACTGGGAGGAGATACCAAAGGCATTGCTTTTGATGAGGCCCAGATACGATTGCTGTTGCGCCAGCTTAAAGAGGCGGCCGCGCATTTTAACGCGGACATTGTATTGACCACCTCTCGCCGCACTTCGCCGGCCATTGATGATCTGGCGGCCAAAGAACTCAAAGGCTTTGAACGTTGTCCTTTGTGTATTATTGCCAACAGCCAGGACATTCCATCGGCCGTCGGCGGCATTCTGGGGATTTCCGATATTGTGATTGTATCAGGGGAAAGTATTTCCATGGTGTCCGAGGCGGTGTGCTCAGGCAAGCGCACCATTGTTTTTTCGCCGGCAGGGGATTACCCTAACGGCCGCGCGTTGACTAAATACGACCATTTTGTCCTGGGACTTAATGAAGGTGGATTCTTGCTGGCTTGCGCGGTCAAGGATTTGTCCACGGCCATTCACAGCGTCATGCGCAATAAGCTGACTTTTAAGGCCCTTAATGACCGGGCCGCCGTGCAGTCGGCCATCGAAGAAATAATTTGAGGAATAAATAATGAACATTTTACAAATATTACCGGAACTTAATGTCGGCGGGGTCGAGACCGGGACGGTCGACTTTGCCAAATATTTGACCGCCCAGGGGCATAAATCCATAGTGGTGTCCGCCGGGGGTGCATTGGCCGCAGAATTGGAGCAAAGCGGCTCCAGGCATTATACCTTGCCTGTGCACCGGAAAAATATTTTTACCATACTGCGCTGCGCGCATGCGCTGGCAGGCATCATTAAGGCCGAAGGGATCGACATTGTCCATGCCCGTTCACGCGTGCCGGCGTGGGCGGCATTTTTGGCCTGCCGCAGGACCCAAGCGGCATTTGTGACCACCTGCCATGGGTATTATGCCCCGCATCCATTGGGCCGTCCCATGGGCTGGGGGAAAAGGGTCATTGCCATTTCCCAAGTCATCGGCCGGCACATGGTGCAGGACTTTAAAGTGCCTCCGGAATTTGTCCGCGTCATACCGCGCAGCGTGGACCTGTCTAAGTTTCAAATTGACCGGGCCGCCAAGCCAATGGGCGCCCCGAAAATGATCGCCATGGTCGGCCGTATTACGCCGCTCAAAGGGCATCCGTATTTTTTAAAGGCAATGGCCCAGGTGGTCCGTCAAATGCCGGATGTCAAAATTCAAATCATCGGCGATGTCCCTGCTGGAAAGAAACCATATAAGGACGAGTTGATTTTATTGGCAAAACGGCTGGGTTTGGCCAACCATGTTGAATTTTTAGGCAACCGCCGGGACGTCCCTCAATTATTGTCCCAATCCGATTGCCTCGTGCTTTCAACCGTCACCCAAGAGGCCTTTGGCCGCGTTATCCTTGAGGCCCAGGCCGCAGGCGTGCCTGTCGTCGCCACCAAGGTCGGCGGCGTGGTGGAAATAATTGATGACGGTGACACCGGTTTGCTGGTCATGCCCAAAGACCCCGGGGCCATGGCCAAGGCCGTGCTGCGCCTGTTGGGTGACAGGATCCTGGCGCAAAAAATCGTTGAGCAGGCGCAGAAGAGGATCGATGAGCGCTACACCATTAAACATATGGCCGAGGCCACCTGCGAGGTTTACAAGGAAATATTACAGTCGATGCATATTTTGATTGTGAAGTTGACATCAATCTCTTTAAACCACTTCCCCCTGATTTTGTCCTG
>JACQQW010000043.1 GCA_016206745.1 Candidatus Omnitrophota bacterium
ATGTTTTTTGGTCTTTATAATCAAAACAAAACCCCTCAAAAACTTTTTTAGTAGTCAGCGTCGCGGCCAAAGGCAAATACCCGCCGGTGAGTCCTTTGGCCAGGCACAGGAAATCCGGAGTCACCCCTTCATGCCGGCAGGCGAACATTTTGCCCGTGCGGCCAAAACCGGTGGCCACTTCGTCGGCAATTAAAAACACTTTGTGGCGGGTGCACAGCTCGCGGAATTTTCTTAATACACCCTTGGGCCAAATCAACATGCCTGCCGCGCCCTGCACAAGAGGCTCAACGATCAACGCCGCCACACGGCCGGCTTGCTTCGCACATAACCGCTCGAACTCTTCCACAGCCTCCCAACCCTGGCCTTTAAGACCATGTGTTTTGAATGTGAGGCCGCGGTAAACTTTGTGGAACAAATCAATGCCTCCAACGCTGACGCTGCCCAACGTGTCCCCGTGGTAGGAATTGCTTAAATGCGCCAGCATCTGTTTGGGCGGATGGCCGGTGTTTTGCCAGTATTGATAGGCCATTTTCAAGGCAATTTCAACCGCGGTGGAGCCATTGTCCGAATAGAACACCTTATTCAACCCCTTAGGGGCGATATTAATCAATTGTTTGGCCAGTTCAACTGCCGGCGTATTGGCCAAACCCAATAGGGTCGAGTGGCTGACTTTATCGATTTGTTTTTTAATGGCCGCATCGATCGTGGGATGGCGATGGCCATGCACATTCACCCACAAGGACGAAACACCGTCGATATACCGCCTGCCTTTGGTATCGATCAAATGCACGCCCCCGGCCCGGTCAATGATCAACGGCTCTTCCCGCACCCAGTCCTTCATTTGCGTGAAGGGGTGCCAAAGGTATTGTTTGTCTATTTGTTTTAATCGACGGGTATGGCCTTGCATTGGCGTAGAATTTCCTTCTCGCTCAGATGTTTTAAGTAAGGAATGGTGCCCAAAACTTTCACCTTGGACAAACGTTGGATTTCGACCGGATTGGTGCGTTCGGCGATGCTTTTTTCGTTGGGATTGGTATCGCTAAACAGTATGCCTTTGATCTTTAACCCATGGGCCTTGGCTTGATGGACAGTCAAAAGTGTATGATTAATGGTACCCAAGCCTAAACGGGCAATGATGATGACCTCAGCCTTCAAATCATGGATTAAATCCGCATTGTAATAATTTTTTTTCAACGGAACCATCAAACCGCCGGCCCCTTCAATGAGCAAAAGGTCATGGCACAGGCACAATCGCGCGAAAGAACGAAAAATCCTGTCCATGTTCACTCTTTTACCCGCCCGGTGGAAGGCCAAGTGCGGCGATAGGGGTTCCGGCGCATAACAGGGATTGATGTCCATTAAATGGTCATCGATGTTAAGCGCTTCTTTTAAAAAAGCGGCGTCATTGCCGGCGCATTGCACCGGCTTCATCACGCCCACATTGTACCCTTGGGCTTTATACAATGTTCCCAGGACCAGGGTGGCAATGGTTTTGCCGACGTGGGTGTCCGTGCCGGTGATAAAAATCGCTTTATTTTTGCGCATAGGCCCAAATCACTTCAAAAGAAGCGCAAATGCCGGCATTGTAAGGAAAGTGTTTATGATAATACTCATCGACTCTGGCCAGCATCTGTTTGCCTAAAAATATTGTGTCCAAATCTGTGGTATTGGCGCCGATGGCTTTCAGCCATTGCAAAAGTTCAAATACATTCTTAAATTCGATTTTAATGAGTTCGAAATCAATGTCCACATGCCCAAAGCCGGCCCGGCCCAAAGCTTCACGGGTTTGGTCCACGCCGGGCAATGACCGCGCCTTAAACTGGGGGTTGTTGGCCGTCAGCGATAAGAACAGTTCTTCACAGGTGCGGCCGCCGAAAAGCGTGATATTAAAGACCGCCCCGGGCCGTAAAATCCGGTAGGCCTCTTGAAACGCGGCAGAAAGGTCTTCGGCCCATTGATAGGCCAGGCTCGACAAAAGCAGATCAAAAGTTTCTGCCTTAAACGGCAGGGCCTGGGCATCCGCCTGCACCCAATCGATGGGAATGCCTTCATGTAATTGGCGGGCCTTGCCTAACATTCCCTCGGACAGGTCCAGCCCCACAATGGCGCTTTCCGGAAAGAAAAACTTGGCCTTATTGGCCACATAGCCGGTGCCGCAGCCCACATCCAAAATGCGGGCCGCGTCCAGGCGCGCGGTCTTTTTGACCAGCTCACGGCCGATCTCTTTGTGCAGGCTGGTCAGGATATCGTATTGGTCGGCGGCGTCGGTGAAGGCTTTGCGTACTTTATCCGTAAATATGGTCCACATATTAACTAATCAAAAAATCCTCCAGCAAGCGATTATACTCCTCAACTTCCGTCAAAAACGGTAAATGGCCGCATTCGTCGATAAAATCAAATCGCGCATTATACGCATGCCCGGCGACCCAATCCATGATTTCGCGCGGGCAAATGTAATCTCCGCTGCCCGTGATAAACTGCAAAGGACAAATCACCGAGGACAATCGGTCCCGCAAGTCCGCTTTTTCCAAGATATCCAAAAACGCCTTCAATGCTTCCCTGCGGGGCACGGGGTCCCCGGCGCGCAACTGTTTGACCCACTGGGACCGTGGGCCCTCGCGTTCCTTCATGGTAAACAAGGACCGGAAAAAAATGTCCAGCACCGCGGTATAGTCCCCGTTGAATTGCCCGCTTAATTTACGTATTTTGTCGATATCAAGGCCCGCGGGATAATTGGGTCCGCGGGCAAATTTAGGGATGGCCCCCACAAAAGACATGCGCATAATATGACCGGCCATCATGCGGTAAAGTTCCAGGGCCACTAAACCGCCGAACGAAGAAGCGGCCACGCTGATATAAGCGGCGCCAATGGCATTTAAAATTTGCCGGATATCCACGGCCATTTCATTAAGGCCCACCGGCATCCAATCGCTTTCGCCATGGCCGGGTAAATCAACCGTAATGACCTGATACGCACGGGCCAAAGATTCCTTTTGCGCCGACCACCAGTGGCCCGAGGCGCCGAAGCCATGGATAAAAAGCACCGGCTCGCCGGAACCGGCAATGTCGTAATGCCAAATCAAACCGCGATTGGTTTTTAATTGCGCCATAATAAATTTCTTTATAAACTCTTCATGCCTTCTAACAAACAATCCAAATCTTCCTTCGTATGCGTCGCCGTCACTGTCACCCGCAAACGCGCGGCATAGACCGGCACCGTCGGGGGGCGCATGGCCTGCACAAAAATATTCTGCTCTAACAAACGGCCCGACATGGCCACGGCCCGGGCCGCATTTTTGACCAATACCGGTATAATGGGCGTGTTTGAATTCATCGTGTCGAACCCTAAAGCTTTTAAACCCGTCCGTATATAACCGGCATTGGACTTTAACTGTTCCCGGCGCTGCTGTCCCTCAGGGCCGCCGATGATACCGACGGCACAGCGGGCCGCCGCGGCCAAAGCCGGTGGCATGGCAGTGGTGTATATAAAACTGCGGGCATGGTTGATCAAATACTCCCGCAGTTCTTTGCCGCCGCACACATAGGCGCCCAAACACCCCGCGGCCTTGGACAATGTTCCCATCTGTATATCAATGTCCGCGCCCAAACCCATTGCCTCGGCCAGGCCGCCGCCGTTTTCCCCCAGCACACCGAAGGCATGCGCTTCATCCACCATGACCCATGCGTCATACCGCCGGGCAAGGGCAACTATGGTGTTTAATGGCGCGGCGTCCCCATCCATGCTGAAAACACTGTCCGTCACAATCAATCTTTTTTTATATCCGGTGGACTGCTTGAGAGCCTCCTCGAGGGCTTGCATGTCCCCGTGCGGATAACGCTTAAATTCCGCCCGGCTTAAGATGATGCCGTCGACAATGGAGGCATGGTTGAACTTATCCGCGAAAATGATGTCGCCGCGGCCAAAGAGCGCGGAAATAGCCCCGGTATTGGCCGCATAGCCGCTGTTGAATACTAAAGCGCTTTGGGTCTTTTTCAAATCCGCCAGTGCCGTTTCTAATTCTTCATGCGGGGCCATATTGCCGCACACGAGCCTGGAAGCGCCGGCGCCGAAACCGTATTGCGCCATGGCGCGGGAAGCGGCAGAATATAGCCGTGGGTCATTGGCCAGGCCCAAATAATCATTGGAACAAAAATTAATTACCTCTTTGCCGTCAATGGTGGTCCTTGACGATTGAGGGCTGGAACAGGTGCGTAAATGCCGGCGCAGATTTTTTTGCTGTAAATCTTCTAAATGATCGGTCAACCAATCCTGATTCATCGCCATTGGCTTACATCCCCGGCCATTTTTTTAATGACGGCCCCGGAGTCTTGACGGATAAGCAGACCGCCGTCGCTGTCTAAATCGAACGCCACGCCTTCCACCGTGCCGCCCGGGTCGCTGACACGCACCCTTTTGCTCAAAGTGATGGAATATCTTTTCCATGCTTCAATGACCGGCTTGAATCCGCCATGGTTTAAGGTCCCATACCAAAATTCCAAAGAACGCAAGATTTCCTGCAGCACGGCAACACGGTCAAATGATGTTCCGGTTTCCATTTTCAGGGACGTCGCTTCGGGCACCAGATGCCCGGCGGCGGCATTGACGTTCAGCCCGATGCCGATGACCAAAAATTTCACCTGGTCCATTTCAGCGCGCAGTTCCGTCAATATGCCGGCCAATTTACGCCCGCCGGTCAACACATCATTGGGCCATTTGATCCGGGCCTTGACCGTGGACACCTTTTCTATCGCTTCTGCCAAAGCCACGGCCGCCATCAAGGTCAATTGCGCCATTTGGGCGGGAGAAAATTGGGGACGCAAAATCAAAGAACAGTAGACCCCCTTGGCCTTGGGCGATGCCCAAGCCCGGCCCAGCCTCCCCCGGCCTTTGGTCTGCGCTTCGGCGCAGACAACCGTGCCCTCAGGCGCGCCGTCCATGCCTAAACGAAACGCTTCATCCATGGTCGATCCGGCCGTTTCAAACGCAACGATGTGCCGGCCCATGATTTTTGTTTTCAAACCAAATTGGATTTCATGGGGCAGCAGCTTGTCGGGTACGGCTTCCAACTTATATCCCAAATGCGGCACCGCGGCGATGTCATAGCCGTCCTGGCGCATTTGGTCGATGTATTTCCACACCGCCGACCGGCTGACTTTCAACTGCTCGCTCATTTCCTCGCCGGAAACGTAGCCGCCGGATTGTTTTAGAAAATGGATAATTTTTTCTTTCATAGGCACTGCTTTCCCTCCCCTAACCCCTCCTCAAGGGGAGGGGAAATTGAGTTTTAATTTTCAGTTGCTCGATAAAATATTGAATCTCCGCTTCTGTGGTCCAGCGGCCGAGGGTGATGCGCAAAGAACCCAGGGCCATGCGGTCGGATGAGCCGATGGCTTTGAGCACATGCGACGGCGCCAACTGTCCGGATGTGCATGCTGAGCCTGCCGAACAGGCAATGCCGGCTATGTCCAGGGCCGCGACCAGTCCCTCTCCATCGGTATTTTCAAAAGAAAAATGAGCATTATTGGGCAATCGCCGGATGCGGTGGCCGTTTAAAACTGCGCGGGGAATTTCTTTTAACACGGCCCCTATGAGGGCGTCACGCAGGGTCTGTTGGGTTTTCATTTCTTGTGCCATGGCCTGGCGGCACAAGGCCGCGGCTTTCCCCAACCCCGCAATGCCCGCCGTATTTTGGGTCGAGGCCCGGCGGCTGCGCTCCTGGTCCCCGCCTAACAATAGAGATCCGCACAGAACGCCTTTGCGCATATATAAGGCCCCCGCTCCTTGCGGCCCATAAAATTTATGCGCCGACAAAGAACTGAAATCACAATGCAGATCGCCCACATGCGCCGGGATATGTCCTGCCGTCTGGGCCATGTCCACCAATAGGTAGACCCCTCTTGCGCGGGCCAAACGGCCGATATCGGCGATGGGTTGGATAACGCCGATTTCATTATTCGCATGGCCTACGGCAATTAAAATGGTATCGGGTTGCAAGGCCGCTTCCACCGCCCCGACGGAAATAGTCCCGTCTTGATCAGGCGCAACATAACTGATGGTATACCCCTCCTCCAACAGCCGTTTGGCCGGCTCAAGAATGGAATGATGCTCTATGGCGGAAACCACCAAATGCCCGCCCTTGTCTTTTAATGAACGGGCAACACCGGATATCACGTGGTTATTGGCCTCCGTGGCCCCGGAGGTAAAAACAATTTCCGACGGGTGCGCGCCTAACAAGGAGGCCAGTTCTTCGCGCGCCTCTTCAATGGCACAACGGGCGCGGCGGCCAAAGGCATGCGGGCTTAAGGCATTGCCGAAGCGCTCGGACCAAAACGGACGCATGGCCTCGATAACAGCGGGATCGCATGGGGTTGTCGCGGCATGGTCTAAATAAATAGGGGGCATAAGCAAATATACTAACTTTTTTGGGATTTATTGTCAACTAAGTCATGTCCATGAGTTAACAATGGTTGGGCGGGAAAAACGGAGCTAAAAAATTTGCACCCAGTAGTCTTTTTTAATCGAACCGCTTAAGTGATACCGGTGCAACATGAGCATTTCATTGGCGTTACGGTAACCTTCCGCCAGTCCTTTTTCCGTATTATAACCCAACTGGGCGGCCTCGCTATCCAGCCCTTTGTAAATCTTGGACATATTCAGGTAAACCATGGTCTCCTGCGGCGGGCAGGCAATCGCCTTTTCCAGGGCCTGGGCGGCCTGAGGATAAAGGCCCTGCCGGAAATAAATCACCCCCAAATCATAATGAAACCAGAAGAAATTGGGGGTTATCTTGATGGCTTTGTTGAAAAATTCCTGCGCCTTGGGCACATCCCCTAAATAATAATGACAATACCCCACCATGGCCTGGGCCACGGCCGAGCGCGGCAGTATTTTTGCCACGGTCTTAAAATAAAGCAGGTATTTTTTTAAAACGGCTGGGTTTTTGCCCTTAGGACTTAAAGAAAATTCGATCATTTCACGCATGGACGCCGGGACCACGCGGTTGATGGTCTTGACTTTCATCCGTTCGGTGTCCACCAGCCAATGGGACAACAGGAAGGCCGCCACGAATAAAATAATGGTGCGGCTGAAAAGAAAGGTGAAAAATTTAAACATGGAGAAATTATAACAAACTCTACTCATACCGCAAGGCTTCGATGGGATTGAGTTGCGCGGCCTGCATGGCCGGCCTTAATCCGAAGAGGACGCCCACGGCCACCGAAAATGCGGTGGCCATGATGATCGAGGAGACGGCGATTTTGACCGCCCATCCGGCAAAAACGGACAACATCAGGGCAGCGCCCACCCCGATAATGACCCCCATGAGCCCGCCGGTAAAGGTCATGAGCACGGATTCAATCAAGAATTGCGCCGTGATGTCCGTTTTGCGCGCGCCCACGGCCTTGCGCAGGCCGATTTCCCGGGTGCGCTCGGTCACAGACACCAGCATGATGTTCATGATCCCAATCCCGCCGACGAGCAGGGAAATGGCGGCAATGGAGCCCAAGAGCAAGGTCATGGTCTGGGTGGTGCTGGCCAGGGTTTCCTGGATCTGCGCCATATTGCGCACCTGAACCGCGTCTTGATCGTCCGCTTTGATATGGCGGCGCTTGATGATCAGGTTTGGAATAGACTCCTGGGCCGATTCCATAAGTTCAGGGCCGCGAACCTCCACATCGATCGAATCAACATACTGTTTACCCAGGAGCCGGTACATGGCCGTGGTCACGGGGACCACAATAACATCGTCGGCGTCGTTCCAGCCCGTGGCCCCTTTTTCCGGCAACACGCCGATGACCTGGAAATTGATGCGGTTGATCTTGATCATTTGCCCCACAGGGTCTTCGTCCCCGAACAGCTGCCGCAGGACGGTCGTCCCTACCAGCGCCACTTTCTGCCGGCTGCGTAATTGGGCCTCGGTAAAAAAACGGCCTGTGGTTGGGAACGCCGAACGGATTTGGGCGTAATTGCTGCCCACCCCCTGGACCTGAGTGTTCCAATTCTTGTCCGCAAACACCACCTGGACCCGGCCTTGCACCATCGGGGATACGGTCTTTACCTCCGGCTGGCGCGAAATCGCTCCGGCATCCGCCAGGGTAAAACGGGTGGCCGCCCCCACCCCTAAAGAAACCCCCTGGGCCCGCGTATTGCCCGGCCGCACCATCAACAAATTGGACCCTAAGGAAGCCAGCCTTTGGGCAATGGACGCTTTTGCGCCTTCCCCCAAGGCCAGCATGGCAATGACCGCCGCGACACCGACCAAAATGCCCAACATGGAAAGCAAAGACCGCATTTTATGGGAAGTAATGGACTGGATGGACTGGTGTATGTGGTCGCTGACCCTGGCACGGCCTGCTGTTTCCCTCCCATGCACCGTGTCTGGTGCAGGGAGGGTTAGGGAGGGGG
>JACQQW010000044.1 GCA_016206745.1 Candidatus Omnitrophota bacterium
AACAAAAGGCCAAATAAAAAGATAAAAACCGTTTATATTAAAGGAGCCTTTGAATGCCCTGTATAAAAGGAAGGTGAGGATGAAATATTCAATGACATGGGCCATTTTTCTTAAAATAGAATCCTCTGCAAGGCCTGTCTTTAGATTGGGCATGCTGGAACAATAAAAAATGACGCCCGCCCAAACAATGACGGGAAACCATAATTTGACCTTAATACCAAACTTCCCACGCATTGGAAACGGCCTCTTTACGGACGAAGGTCATAAATATAAATCGCCCCTTTGCCTTTTGGCGTCCTTAAAAACCGCAATGAAGTAAATAAGTCCTGATTATGGTCTAAAACAAAACGTTTAAGCAAAGCGCCTTCGATATGGGGCAGGACAGCGACCGGCGGGACATGCCGGCGGATGGTTTCCAGGGGCTCCATCAAGGCGGGCGTAAACCGTTGGCCGTCCGCGGTCCAGGAAATATAGGCCTGCGGATCAATGATCAAGTACCGGTGGCCTTCCTTTAATAAAGACGCGAACCGGGCTGGGTCTTTGGGGCAATCGGCGATCCGGCGTTGCGCGTCAGGCATAAAAAGGGATTCTATAAGGGGCTGGGTGGAAATGATCCTGGCTTGCGGGTCAGCGCCCAAGACCATGGCCACGGCTTTATCGTAATCTGTGGAAGCCCGGGCCAAATGAAAAGAATTCCATAATAAACCGGTAAACATAAACGCAGCCACAACGCCAAACAACTGCATGCTTCTCCCTTTCTCCTTTCTCCTTCCTCCTTCCTCCTTTATAGACATAACCGCATGAGCCACCGCCATGGCGGCAAACGGCAGCACCACGCATAAATACCTTGCCCCTTTTTCCGCCGCGAATGAAAATAAAAACATCTGCAACACAACCAACAAAAACGGCAACGTTCCTTCCCAGCGCCGTTTACACACAAAATAAAAATTAGCAAAGAACAAGGCCCCGAAAAATACATGATCGAGCGTGAACAGATAATACGGGAATGATAAAAAGTCGATCAAATGCCGGTGCGCGCGCGATTCATCCGCCTGGTGGAACATCCAGCCAAACGTCACATAGGTATTGACCCCTCCCTCAAGGGCGCCCATGCCAAAAATGATGCCGAAAAAAATAACCAGGAACCAGATCAATTTTTGGGCGTCGAACCTTTGCCGGTCAATGCGGTCCATATATACTTGCGCCATGATGACAAACGCCGGCGCAACGATCATGCGGTAATTGGTAAAGAAGACCGCGCTTAAAAGTACGGCGGAAACGATCATTTTCCAGGAGACCCCGCGCGGGCCCAACACATACAAATATAGGCCAGCCAAAAATAATAAAGCGCTTAATGACTCCTGCATGCCTAAGCGGGAATAGAAAAGATGGCTGGGCAATACGGCCAAAATCGCCGCGCTTAATAAAGCGGTCTGATTGGATTTAAAATACCGCTTGGCCCAGGCATAGGTCATGGCAATGGCTGCCAAACCGGCACAGGCGGAAATAATGCGGGCGAAATACCAGGATTCCACGCCCGCCATAAAAACCCGCAGGTTCAATATAAAAAACCACAAGGACTTGGCCGTGCCCAAGGCCATCTTGCACATAAGACCAAGGATGATCCATGCGTCATGGGCCGCGCGCGGCGGGTTGGCGGCCACCAGTTCCAAAAAAGGACGGTTATACCCTAAATACATCCCTTCATCATAAAACAAAAATTCATTCGCCGTGATCCGGTAAAGGCGCAGGATCACCCCTAAGGCCACCATCACCCACAGGGTAATTTTAACGGTAGAGTTGAAAGAATAGGATCGCATCATGCCAATGGTGAAGTTCCGAAAAATGGGCCGGCCGCTGCCAGCCCCCCCGCTGCCCGGCCGATTGAGCATTGGCCGTATCTTGCTCATAAAGCGCGGTATTGCCCGCCATCAACATCACCCGGGCGCGGGATGAATAGGCCTGGACATAGTTGGGCGCCAAGTCAATCGCTTTGGAAAAAAAGACCGCCGCTTCTTTGGGCAGACCCGCATGAAGACTCGCCTCCCCGGCATAATAATACAACTGGGGGTCGGCCGGGTAAAAACGGATCCCTTCCGTCGCCACAGCCAAAGTTTTTTCATACTCTTTCAATTGCAGGTAAATAAAACTTAACTGGACATAGATCATCCGCAGGTCTTCCCCCAGCCTTCTTATGAACAGGGAATCCCGGTCAATTGATGGCTGGTCAAAATATTTGGGACTGATGTGAAATTTCCGCAGGAATTCCTGCCGGTCTTGCGGGAGCAAGGTCCTGCTTTGTTGAAACAACTGGGCAGCCATGGTGTAATTGCCCTGCAGCATGGTGATATAGCCTAAATCAAAATAAAAGGAATAAATGTCCGGGTCCAGGGCAATGGCTTTGCGGTAGGTCTCCACCGCTTTTGAAACGTCCCGCAGATAAAACTGACAAAAGGCCAGATTGGCATGGAACAACGGCACCGGCGGGCCGCTGGAAATCAGGGTCTTATAATATCCCGCGGCCCGGCGGAATTCACCTTCATCGAACGGCCTTAAACCACAGGAAAATTCATACACATAGTTCCCGCTGGGACGGGACTCATTAAGGACATCATCAACGGCCTGGCTGCGGTTGAACAAAGCGCCCAAGCCGGCCGCCATGAGGACGTACGAAAACCATGTCCGCGTAAAAATAGAGATTAGAAATTTAAACATGGGCTTCTTTTGAATTAAGGGGACACGTACCTAATTCGGGGACATGTACGGTTTCTGTACGTGTCCCC
>JACQQW010000058.1 GCA_016206745.1 Candidatus Omnitrophota bacterium
GAATTATTCTTCTCTTCAACCGGGATCTTTTTGTCAACACCCGCATTAATCAGCGATACTTCTCCGGCCGAAGCCTGGAGCGGACATGCTAAAAATAAAATCATAAAAATAATGTTCATAAATTTCCTTTCTTTTCCCCCTCCCCTAGCCCCTCCCTCCAGGGGAGGGGAATCCATTTTTATTTTCCATAAAGTTCTATCAGGATTTCCAGATTATTCCCGCTTTGCTTGACCGATGTCACATTTAACGGATAGGATTGCCTCAGATTGCCCAGAGATTGAAGGATCCGCACGCATTGGTCCGCTCCCGTGAGTTCATAAAAATTGATTTTTAAACCAAGCTGGTTGATGCCTGGCCACTGTGAAGGCTTGGCTGCCGACTCAATTGCTCCGCTTTCAGAAATACCCGTAACTTCAACGCTTCTTTTAAAACCATTAAACCCTCCCAAAACCCTTAGATGATCATAAATACTACGATAATAATCATTGAGCCCTTTGATGGGATCATCTTCCAAGGCATGCACATCCCGGATTTGACTATTTGGATTTATGCTCAAACCGATCTTCTGCCCAAGCCTTTTATAAATGACCGACGGTGTTATTCGGGCCGCTGAAAACAGGCCTTGCTTGGAAAAATCAACGTACGGCACATCATCATCGATGGGATATATCCAGGCGTTCACCTGCCAATGGTCCAGGGAAATTTGGCTTATGGTAAATTCTTTAATGCCGTGATCGGCAGGCGCGCTGTCAATAAAGTCATAATACAAACGCCCATAAGGCAAGTCTTTGTACTGGAATAACCACCGCCTGAACTTGCGTTGATATAATGCGCTCAATTCATGGTCGTTTTTTTGTTGTTCCAACTGCGTTTGCCTCAACCGCGCGGCGGCATTATTGCTGCGGACCACCGACGCGCCATACAGGCCTGAACCAACCGCAATGGATAAAATCCCGATCAAGGCCATTTTAAGGCGTTGGCGGGCCATCGACTTTCTTTTACGCTGTTCCAATTCCCCAGGCGGGACAAAATGCATTCCGAATTTGGCGGCTTTCAGGCCCTCCAGGACCGGAAATGCCGCGTCCACATATGCCGCATTGTCCTGCGTGACCAGGCCTTGAGCAATAAATGAAGACAGCCATTGGCGATTATTGGAAACGATCATAAAAGATGGCTCTTCTTGACCACCGCGCTGGGCCAGGTAATTGTGCCGGCTGCGCTTGATTTCCGCTCCCATATATTCCAAATCGCGCGCGCCCAGGCGCCTGGGGGCCGTAAAACGCGGCCCCTCCAAGACCGTCACCAGGGCCTGTGTTTTTAAATCATCCACAAAAAGCACAATACGGTCTGTGGGCACCATCGAACGGCTTTTAAGAAAAGCGCGTATGCCTGCCGCATATGGAACTAAAGCCGCGATGTTCACCGGTTTGAAGTATGCATAAATCTCCTCTATGAATTCCTTCTTGGCGGCGATGACTTGAACGCTATCGGCGGATAAACGTTCTTCCTGGACCACATATTCATTTGGAAAAACGGTGCCGGACCCCGGCCCGCGGACCATCCTGACATCGCAATCGATAAATGCGGCAGTGACGGTCTTGATCTTATGCTTAAAATCCCGCTGGACTTCTTCACGGCTGTACGCACCCGTTTCACCGTTGAAATCCATATATAACCAGTCATCCACTAAAATATGCGCTGTCATCATGCCTTCCTGGGTGTGATGAAAATGACCAATTCGGTCTTGTTCTGTTTACTTTGCGTGTACTCAAAGAGTTTTCCCAATAACGGGATTCTTGAAATCACCGGCACCCCTTGCCTGCTCTTCTCTTTATGAGATGTGGTCAGCCCGCCGATGGCCACGGTCTCTCCTTCATTGAGCTTGACTAAAGTATTGATCGATTTGGTGGTGGTTTGCGGGGCCTCAATGGTGGTCGTGCCCGACACAATGGAACGGATATTGTCGATGGTGCTTACCACCGGAGCGACCGAGAGATAAATTTGATCACCGGCGATGTTTCCCAACAGCCGCATGGTAACGCCTTCCTGGACTTGGGACGTGGAGATGGACGTAACTGTGCCTGTTTGAGTGGTCTCAAACGTCGCGCGGTCCACAAAGCTTTGGGTGGACCCGACTTGTATGACCGCCACCTGATTATTGAGAATGGTCACCCGTGGCTGGGAAACTACTTCCACCTTGCCCTGTTTGCTTAAGGCATCGATGACCACATTGATCCCGTTGGCGCTAACTCCAGAACCCGGCTTGGCGCCGTTCGCGTTGAATTTCAAAAACTGGCCGCTGGTAAAATTGCCGGATGCAAAGTTAGTCGCCAACCCAACGCTGTTGAGTGTTTTCAAATCCTGGGCCAGCACATTCCAGTCCACGCCAAACCTGTTTTCATGATTGAGCGCCACCTCGACCACCCGCACATCCACCTCGATCTGCAAAGCCACGCGATGGTTAAGGTCCTCGAAATAGCGGGCCACCCCCTCTAAGATCGACGGGCTGTCGGTGACCATCACCGTGCCGGCAGGTTTATTGATGGAAAACCGGCCTGAGGAAGAAATCAACATTTTCAAATTCTCCCGCACATCGTCCCACAGTGAAATGCGCTGCGCCTCATGTTCGACCACGATTTTCGTCCCTAATTTGATTTGTTGATTATTGCCATTATTGCTGCCTGTTGCCGTGCCGGTCGATTGCACAAATGATTCATTGCTGGTCACATCCTTGAATTGCTGGCCCACCGGCGGCAGGACAATACGGAAAATGCGCGTTTCCCGGGCAAGGATGATCAAATCATGGTCTTTGACGCGGAATCCATATCCGGCGTTATACAATAAAGTATTAAGGGCATGCTCAATAGAGACCTCCCGGACGTCGATGGACATTTTTCTATCTTCCACACCGGGCCCCAAAATAACATTGTGCCGGGTGGATGCGGCGATAGGTTTCAAGATCTCGCTTAAGGCCAAGTCCACGGCTTTTAACCGGATGATCTGATAAAATTCTTTGGGCAGGGAACGGTCACGGCCATTGTCGCCATTATGTTCAATGGCCTTTGGCAATGCGGCAGGGAACGGTCGCGACCGTTCCCTAC
>JACQQW010000049.1 GCA_016206745.1 Candidatus Omnitrophota bacterium
CCTTAGGAGCATGTGGGGAGACCCGTGGAGGTTCAAGTCCTCTTCCGCCCATTCTACTTCGCCCTAAAACCACGGCCCAACAAAAAGCGTTGGGCCTTGTTTGAGGGCTTCGTAGAACACGTTCTGGTCAAATAATTGACGCGGCGGTAATTCAGTTGGTAGAATGCCACCTTGCCAAGGTGGATGTCAAGGGTTCGAGCCCCTTCCGCCGCTTTTAAATATTTAATCCCTCCGGAGGCTTCATGAAAATCGCAGAATTCTTGTGCAAAGACGCGGTAACCAATGATTTAAACGCAGTCACTAAAGAAGAAGTGGTCGCTGAATTAGTGGGTCTGCTGGTGGACGCGGGGGCCATTGAGAAGAGAAGCAGAAATAAAGTCATCGATACTTTGATGGCGCGCGAGGCGTTGGGATCGACCGCCATAGGACAAGGCATTGCCATTCCTCATGCCAAGTCAGAGATAACAGGAAAGTTGATTGCCGCCCTTGGGATCAGCAAAAAAGGCGTCAATTTTGATTCGCTCGACGGCGAGCCGGCCTATATATTTTTTCTGCTGGTAGCGCCGGCCGATTCCGCCGGCCCGCACCTCAAGGCCCTTGCCCGGGTTTCCCGTCTGTTGAAAGATAAATTCTTCCGTGACAGCCTTAAAAATACCAAATCCAAAAAAGACATTTTAGATCTGCTGGCTCAGGAAGAATCGCATCTCAATTAATTTTGGTCCAAGCCATGTCCAATAATTTGTTTAAATGGCTATACCCCGGCATCAAGGTCAAGCGCTGGATGCTGGCGGCATGTTTCGGCGTTTTGGTCGTTGGTTTTGGGTCTATTTTTGCGGTTTATCCTTATCCCTTTGTCAGCCGCATGGGTGTTGTCATTATCTTGTGCGGCATCGTATTTGTGGTGCTGGGCATGGGGAAAATGACGGTTTCCCTCATCACCCTGTTCCTGCCCCAGCGCGAGCGGGACATTGTCAATATTTTGTACCAGCGCCGTTATCTGGAGCGCGGCCCTAAAGTGGTGGCTTTAGGCGGCGGGCAAGGCCTGTCGCGGCTGCTATTGGGGCTCAAGGAATACACGGCGAATTTGACCGCCATCGTCACCGTGGCGGACAGCGGAGGGTCTTCGGGGCGTTTGCGGGAAGAATTCAACATTGTCGCGCCCGGGGACATCCGCAACTGTTTAGTCGCCTTAGCGGACGCGCCGGCCCTGATGGGGCAGTTGTTCCAATACCGTTTTTCCGACGGGGAGGGTTTAAAGGGCCATAATTTCGGGAATTTATTTCTGACCGCCATGGTGCAGTTGACCGGCGGGGACTTTCAAAAAGCGGTGGAAGAGTCCAGCAAGGTCCTGGCCATCCGCGGTAAAGTCATCCCGTCCACGGTGCACAATGTCCATTTGGTGGCGGAATATGTCGACGGGTCCTTGACCGAAGGGGAAGCCAAGATCCCCGGCAAAAACCTTCCCATTAAACGCCTGTTTTTAAAACCTGAAGGGGCCGTGCCCACTCCGGAAGCCTTGACCGCCATTGCCGAGGCCGACATCATTGTCATGGGGCCGGGGAGTTTGTACACCAGCATCTTGCCGAATTTGATCATTAAAGGAATGCCGGAGGCGATTGTCCGGTCGCCGGCCTATAAGATTTACGTGTGCAATGTCATGACCCAGCGGGGGGAAACCGACGGGTTTTCCGCCGGAGACCACACCCGGGCCATTATCGGGTACGCGCACCCCAAGGTCCTGGACGCATGCATCATCAACGATGCCCTTGTTCCCGATGAGGCGCTTCAACGTTACCGCGGGGAAGACTCTTATCCGGTGACGGCTGACGCGGAGGGCATCCGGTCGATGGGTTACCGGGTGGTGGCGACCGACTTGCTCAGCGTTGCCGATTATGTCCGCCACGATTCCAAGAAATTGACCCAGGCATTGATCAAATTGATCGAAACGCAAAGAGTGATCAAGAGATAAGAAATGAGCAGAATTGAAAAACAACTCATTGTCGCCAATAAAAAAGGCCTGCATGCCAGGCCGGCGGCCTTGTTTGTGCAGCTGGCGGACAAATTTGACGTGTCCGTGACCATTGCCAAAGGTGAAGAACGGGTCAACGGCAAGTCGATCATGGGTCTTTTGATGCTGGGGGCCCAATATCAAACCCCGCTGACCGTGATCGTTGACGGCAATGAGGCCCAGGCCGCGATGGCGGAATTTGAAGCATTTTTCAGTAAACAAGAGGAAGAACTCATTAAATGAACGAACTGGTCCTTAAAGGGGTCCCTGCCGCCGGCGGCATTGCTTCCGGCGAGGCGTTTATCCTGGACAACCAGGAATTCATTGTTCCCCAGCGCATTATTTCCGCCCATGAGGCCGATTCCGAAGTGGCCCGGTTTGAAGAGGCCATCGAGCAGACCCGGCGGGAAATCCGTTCTTTGCAAAAAAAGATCACCCAGGACATGGGCATCCAGCACGCGCAGATCCTTGACGCCCATTTGCTGGTATTGGATGATCCCATGCTGCGCGAGCAGGTCACCAGGGGCATCCAGCATGATAAAAATGCCGCGGAATATGCCTTTATCAAAGTCATGAAGTCGTACGTAAAGACCCTGTCGCAAATCCAGGATGAATATTTGCGGGAGCGCACCAGCGATGTCAACGACATCGCCAAAAGGGTCCTGAAGCATTTGATGGATGAAAGCAAGTGGCATGACCTGGATAATTTGCACAGTGATTCGGCGGTGGTGGCGCATGACCTTTCTCCGTCGGACGCGGTGAGCATGTTCAACACCAGGATCATGGCCTTTGTCACCGACATCGGCGGCAGGACCTCGCATACGGCCATCATTGCCAAGTCCCTGGGGGTCCCGGCCGTGGTGGGGTTAAAGGACGCGACCCTGCGGATCACCAACGGCGACCATTTGATCGTGGACGGCAACAAGGGCCTGGTGATCGTCAACCCGACGGTGCCGACCCAGGAACTGTATGCCAAAGAACAGAGCAAGATCAATGCTTCCCTGGCAAAATTGGGCGATTTAAAAGAACTGCCTGCCCAGACCATCGACGGTAAACGTGTTTTTATCCTGGCGAATTTGGAGTTGTCTTCCGAGATCAAGAACGCGCGCAAATTCGGCGCCGAAGGGGTCGGGCTTTACCGCACGGAGTTTTTATACATGAACCGCCTGGACCTGCCGTCGGAAGAGGAGCAGTACCAGGCCTATAAACAGGTGGCCGAGGCCGTGGCCCCGCTGCCCTTGACCATCCGCACGCTGGATTTGGGCGGAGACAAGTTTATTTCCAGCGTACAGATCCCCAAAGACATGTCGCCTTTTCTGGGGGTGCGCGCCATCCGTTTCTGTTTGGAAAGACCGGACATTTTCAAGACCCAGTTGCGGGCGATCTTGCGCGCTTCGGTGCATGGCCGCATCCAGATGATGTACCCGATGATTTCCGGCATAGGGGAGCTGCGCCGGGCCAATGCGATTTTAAATGATGTCAGACGCAGTTTGCGCGATGAGCATATCGTTTTCGACGAACAAATGAAGATCGGGGTCATGATCGAGGTCCCTTCCGCGGTCATGACGGCCGATATGCTGGCCAAAGAGGCGGGATTTTTTTCCATAGGGACCAATGACTTGATCCAGTACACGCTGGCGGTCGACCGGGTGAATGAAAAGATCGCCCATTTATATGAACCGGCGCACCCTGCGGTATTGCGCATGATCCAGAGGACCATCGACGCCGGCCATAATGAGGGGATCCATGTGGGGCTGTGCGGTGAAATGGCCTCTGATCCGGTGCTGGCGTTTTTGCTTTTAGGGTTGGGGCTGGATGAATTGAGCATGTCACCGTCGAGTATTTTGACGGTGAAGAAAATGGTCAGGGGCCTGCGTTTTAGCGACGTAGTGCGCGTTACCCAGGAAGCCATGGGGCTTTCCACGGGCCAGGAAGTGGAAGAATACGTGTCGGCGCAGCTGCGCCGGCTGGTGCCAAATTTATAATAAAGATTGAAATCTTCCCCCCTCTTTTTTCAAAGAGGGGGCTAGGGGGAGTTATGAAGGCATTAATCCTCGCCGCCGGTTACGGCACGCGTTTGGCCGCGGTGTCCCAAGGCCTGCCTAAGCCGCTGCTGACTGTGGCCGGAAAATCGCTGATTGATCACGCCATTGATAAGTTGAGGCCCATCCAGGGACTGACGGAAATCGTCGTGGTGTCAAACAATAAATTTTATGGCCATTTTTGCGCCTGGGCCAAAGGCCATCCGGGACTCAAAATAAGGGTGCTCAATGACGGCACTAATACAAATGAGGAACGGTTAGGTTCAGTCGGCGATATGCATTTCGTATGGAACAAGGAAGCGGCCGCAGATGACTGGCTGGTCATTGGTGGAGACAACCTTTTTGACCAGGACCTGGGGCAATTCATGGCCTATGCCCAAGGAAGGATCCCGGCGGTGACCATTGGGCTTTATGACATCAAGGACATTGCCGCCGCCACCAAGTTCGGCATCAGTGCGGTCGACCAAAGCGGCAGGGTGGTTTCTTTTCAGGAGAAGCCCAAAAATCCGCCTTCCAGTTTGATTACCATGTGTTTGTATTATTTCCCAAAGACCACGCTGGGTTATATTGAGGAATACCGCAAAGAATCCAAAGCTTTGGATGCGGCGGGAAGCTATATCCAATGGCTGGTGGAAAAGAAAAATGTTTATGGTTTTCAATTTAATGGAAAATGGTATGATATCGGCAGTGTCGAATCTCTGCAGGAGGCGCAACAACAATTCAATCCAAGGTAGGGACCGGTCGCGACCGTTCCTTACAATTCTTAAGGAAAGGCGGTATCGGTGAAAGGACGTTATTTATTTACTTCTGAATCCGTGGGCAACGGCCATCCGGACAAGGTCTGCGATCAACTTTCCGACGCGGTCCTGGACGCTGTTTTAAAAGACGATCCCAAAGGCCGGGTCGCCTGCGAAACCTTCTGTTCCATGGGGCTGGTGATTGTCGGAGGCGAAATTACCACCACAACCTACGTGGACGTGCACAATCTGGTGCGCAAGACCCTTTTAGACATCGGCTACAACCATCCTAAATACGGGTTTGATGCCAACACCTGCTCGATTTTAAACGCCATCAATAAACAGTCCCCGGACATTGCCCAGGGCGTGGACGCGGGCGGCGCCGGCGACCAGGGTATTATGTTTGGCTATGCCTGCGATGAGACCCAGGAATTGATGCCGCTGCCGATCATGCTGGCGCACCGCCTGGTGCAGCGCGTGGAAGAGGTGCGCACCAAAGGCATCCTTAAATATTTGGGACCTGACTGCAAATCACAGGTGACCATCGAATACGAAGACGACAAACCTTTGCGCGTGGACGCGGTGGTCCTGGCCTGCCAGCACACGGAAGAAATTTTGGACAAGACGGGCAAGAAAATCACGGAAAAAGCCAGGCAGGACATCATCAAGGCCGTGGCCCGCCCAATTGTCGGCAAAATGACCGATGCCAAGACCAAGTTTTATGTCAATGAAACCGGTAAATTCGTCGTGGGCGGTCCGCAATCCGATACCGGCGTCACGGGCCGGAAAATCATCGTCGATACCTACGGCGGCGTGGTGCCGCATGGGGGCGGGGCCTTCTCCGGCAAAGACCCGACCAAGGTCGACCGTTCCGCCGCGTACATGGGCCGGTACATCACCAAAAACATCGTCGCGGCCGGTCTGGCCAAGAAATGTTTATTGCAGGTCGGTTATGCCATCGGTTTTTCCCAGCCGGTTTCCGTGATGGTGGACACCTACGGCACAGGCAAGGTCAGCGAACAAAAATTGGTGGAATTGGTGCGCAAGCATTTTGATTTATCTCCCAAGGGCATCATTGAAACCCTGGATTTGCGCCGGCCCATTTACCGGAAGACCGCCTCTTATGGCCATTTCGGCCGTTCCGGATTCTCCTGGGAAAAGACCGATCAAGCGGCCGCGTTAAAAAAGGAAGTTTAAAATGACTACAGCGACCCTTATAAAAAAGACCAAAGACCAAAGACCAAAGACCAAAGACTTTAAGGTCAAGGACATGTCCCTGGCTCAATGGGGACGCAAAGAAATCACCATCGCCGAGACCGAGATGCCCGGTTTAATGGCCTTGCGCAAAGAATACCAGGCCAAACAGCCTTTAAAAGGGGCGCGCATCGCCGGGTGCATCCACATGACCATCGAGACCGCGGTGTTGATTGAAACACTGATTCAATTAGGGGCCCGGGTGCGCTGGTCTTCCTGCAATATTTTTTCCACCCAGGACCATGCCGCGGCCGCCATTGCCGCCGCTGGCATCCCGGTGTTTGCCTGGAAAGGCGAGAGCTTGCCGGAATACGATTGGTGCGTGGAGCAAACCATCAACTGGCCCGACGGCAAAGGTCCCAACCTGCTTTTAGACGATGGGGGGGACTTGACCCTTATGGTCCATCAAAAATATCCCCGCTATTTGTCTGATATCCGCGGACTCTCCGAAGAAACCACCACCGGTGTCCACCGCTTGTATGAAATGACGGCCCAGGGAACATTGAAAGTGCCGGCCATCAATGTCAACGATTCGGTGACCAAGTCCAAGTTCGATAATTTATACGGCTGCCGCGAATCTTTGATCGACGGCATCAAGCGCGCCACGGACCGCATGATCGCCGGTAAAGTGTGCGTCGTGGCCGGTCATGGCGACGTGGGCAAGGGCTGCGCGCAGTCTTTTAAAGGCCTGGGCGGCCGCGTGATCGTCACCGAAATCGACCCCATCTGCGCTTTGCAGGCGGCCATGGAAGGGTATGAAGTCATGCCCATGGACGAGGCGGCCAAGCTCGGCGACATTTTCGTCACCGCCACCGGATGCATCGACGTCATCACGGCCAAACATTTGGACGCCATGAAAAGCGGCGCCATTGTTTGCAATATCGGCCATTTCGACGCGGAGATCCAAATCGCCTATTTAAATAACCGCAAAGACGTTAAAAAAGTGCAGATCAAGCCGCAGGTGGACGAATACGCGTATCCCAACGGCAAAACAATCATAATTTTGGCTGAAGGCCGTTTGGTGAATTTGGGCTGCGCCATGGGGCATCCGTCCTTTGTCATGAGCAATTCATTCACCAACCAGGTGCTGGCCCAAATTGAATTGTGGCAAAATGGGCATAAGTATGAACGCAAGGTCTACACTCTGCCCAAACAACTCGACGAGAAAGTGGCCCGTTTGCACCTGGCCAAGGTTGGCGCCAGGCTGGATACTCTAAATTCAGCCCAGGCAAAATACCTCGGGGTCAAAACCGAAGGCCCATTCAAACCGGACCATTACAGATATTAAAGGAGGCAGACTAAAGACCATAGACCAAAGACCAGAGACCTTAAAAGTCTATTGTCTATAGTCTATTGTCTTTGGTCTGTAAGATATGGCCACAAAAGTCAAAAAAATCGGCATCCTGACCTCCGGCGGGGACGGCCCCGGCATGAACGCGGCCATCCGCGCCGCGGTGCGGTATTCTTTGCATTACGGCCTGGAAGTTGCCGGGATCATGCGCGGATACCAGGGGCTTTTGGAAGAAGATATTGTGCCGTTCAACCACCGCTCGGTGTCCAATATCATTAACAGAGGCGGCACGATTTTAAAGACCGCCCGTTCCAAAGCATTTGCCACTGATGAAGGCAAGGCCAAGGCCGCGGAAGCGTTGCATAAGCACAACATCGACGCCTTGATCGTCATCGGAGGGGACGGTTCCTATATGGGTGCCAGCCGCCTTTATGAAAAATTTCAGATCCCGACCATCGGCCTGCCCGGCACCATTGACAATGATTTAAACGGCACCGACCAGACCATCGGCTGCTCCACGGCCATCAATACGGCGCTGGAATCCATCGACAAAATCCGCGACACCGCCCAGAGCATGGAACGCATTTTTGTGGTCGAAGTCATGGGCAACAAAAGCGGTTACATTGCCATGGAAGTGGCCCTGGCCGCCGGGGCGGAAGACGTCATCATCCCTGAGCGTAAATTCGATTATGAAGCCATGCACCAGGAAATCCTGGAAGGCAACCGCAAAGGCAAAATTTCTTATATCATCATTGTCGCCGAAGGCGCGGCCATGGCCCCGGTCGTGGCCGAGCATATCACCCGCGCGACGGGGCTGGAAACCCGCTATGTGGTCTTGGGCCATGTCCAGCGCGGAGGGACACCCAGCGGCTCGGACCGTATTTTATCCACCCGCCTGGGCGCGGCCGCGGTGGACCTTTTGCTCAACGGTATTTACGGCAAGGCCGTGGGCGTGCTGGAAGATGAAATTAACGTCGTTGACCTCAAAGACGCCACCCGCCGTATCCACGCCGATATGGACCAGCGCTACGAACTGCTCAAAATCCTCACC
>JACQQW010000047.1 GCA_016206745.1 Candidatus Omnitrophota bacterium
ATATGGAACACCATAAGGCCAAAGGGGCGCTGGCGCTTTACCTGGAATTTGAGAATGCCGGCAAATTGTTCAAGGCCCTGAACATTGCCGTGCCCGATGATGAGGACGATGCGTCCATGCTCAATGCCTGCGGGAAATTGTGTGAGGCATTAAACGGCGATTTTCAAAAACAACTGGCCGCCCTGGGGTATGCGGATTTGGCGGTTTCTCCTGCGCGCAATTATAAGAATTCCGTCATGCAAGGGGTGGAATTCAGCGCCGACCAAAAGATCAAGCATGAATTCTCTTTCTTTTACTGGAAGCGCAAAGCCATCGTGGTCGAACTGACCTTGTCAGCCATCCCGCAAAAAAGATGATTTGGCTTCTGTGCGCGATCACCTTTCTCGCCGCGTTTTTACTGTTCCAAATTGAACTGATCATCGCCAAATTATTTCTACCTGCTTATGGCGGCAGTTATTTGGTGTGGGGGGCATGCGTGGTGTTCTTCCAGGCCATACTATTGGCCGGGTATGTGTTTGCCCATCGTTTGATCGAGCATAAAGGGACCGGCGCCTATCTTAAAATCCATGCCGTTTTATTATTGCTGCCGTTCTTATTTTTTCCGGGCACTGCCATTCAAATCCAAAACCATGCCGGCACCCTGCCTTTGGTGCTGGATATTTTTATGCGTTTATTGACCACCATCGGACCGGTTTTTTTTGTCCTATCGACGGTGTCTTTGGTGACCCAGACCTGGCTTGCCGGCTCGCACCTGCCGGGCCGCGCCCATCCCTATGTCCTTTATGCGGTTTCCAATACCGGTTCTTTTGCGGCCCTGTGGACGTATCCCTTTATCGTTGAGTATTTCTTGACCAACACCCAGCAATTGAATGTTTGGCGCGGGTCTTATGTGGTGCTTGTGCTTTTAAATATGATCGCATTGAAACTTCTTCCTATAAAACAGCAACACCGGGACAAGCCGCAGCAGCCCATTACGCTTGGCAGGGGCATAGTTTTACGCTGGCTTTTGCTTAGTACGGCCAGTGTGGTGATGTTCTTGTCCATCACCAATATGATCACCTATGAAGTCGCCCCCATACCTTTATTGTGGATCATCCCTTTGAGCATTTACCTTTTAACCTTTGTCCTGACGTTTAAACCAAATCCATGGTACCCAAGGTGGATGGGGCCTTTGCCTGTGGTAATGATGGCCGCCGGCATGCTTTTATATTTTCAGGTCAAGCTGGCATTTTTACCGGCGGCCTGGGCCATTATCATTTTTAATCTGGCGCTTTTTGTTTTGTGCCTGTATGCCCAGCATGAATTGATTAAAAACAAACCCGGGCCAGGCGGCCTCACTTTGTTTTACGTGATGATTTCTCTAGGCGGGTTTTTGGGCGGTTTTATCACCAGTTGGATCGTCCCGCTGATTTCGCATTCACCGGTTGAATTTTTATGGGGACTGGCCTTGATGGGGGCGGCCTATCCTAAAAAATGGGTGCGCCGGGTGTTGGCGGCCCTGGCGGCAGCGGCATTGATTGCCGACGGTTTTGCCGGCCCGCACAAGTCCCTGGTCAAAAAACGCAATTATTACGGCATTTATGATGTGTTTGACACCCCAAGCGGTGTGCGCACGTTTGTCCATGGGACCACCCTGCACGGGATCCAGTGGGCGGACCCGGCCCGGCGTTTTATTCCTTTGGGTTACTATAGTCCTTTGTCGCCGATGGGGGAGATTTTCAGGAATGATATTTTTGCCGCCAAACGGGTGGGGGCGGTGGGGTTGGGCGCCGGGACCATCGCCATGTACGGCAAGGGCGATATGGCCATTGACTTTTATGAATTGGACCCGGATGTGGTGGACATTGCCCAAAAATATTTTTGGTATTTGGGCCTGGCGCCCGGCCCATTAAGGGTGGCGGTCGGTGATGCGCGGATTTCCCTGGCGCAGGCGGGCAATGTTGTTTATGATATTTTGCTCATTGACGCGTTTGGCGGGGACTCGGTGCCGTTTCATCTGATTAATAAAGATGTGGTCAAACTCTACCGTCAACGTTTGACCGCCGGCGGCGGCATTTTATTCCACATCCCCAATCGCTATTTTGACCTTGGACCGGTGCTGGCAAATATTGCCAGGGACTTGGGCGCGTATGCGGCGGTCAAAGAGGCCAAACAAGACGGCATTACTTTACGCACCTTTTGGGCGGTGCTTACCTGGGACCAGGAGAAATTTGTGCGTTTAATCACGCGGGAGGGCTGGCGGCCTCTTGCCCCGGAGCAATTTAAATTCATGCGCACCTGGAGCGATGATTTTTCCACCGTATTGCCGATCATAAGGCTGGATGAATTGTGGGGGTCTTTAAAATATTTTAAATGGTTCTAAAGGAAGACATGATAGGGTTCGTACACAACATCGTTCGTCAGCGGAAATTAAAAAATAGTTTGTTGGCATTTTTGGCGGAGATGGAAAAGAATTTGGAAATTTTTTTCGTGATGGACCAGCGCCAGTTTATCACCGGGAAATTTTTGACCCAGGCCTGGGAACAGGTGCAGGGCGAGGCCATTATCAGGAAGCATGAATCGATTTTGGTGTATGCCGGCGCGGCCGAAGACATTAACCGTTTGATCAAAGAACACAAGGAATTTGAGCAATGGTATGCCGCGGACATGACCCGTAAAACCCCGGACAATGCCCGTAAATTGCGCGGCATGAAGAATGACCTGGATAAAAAATTAAGAACCATGGAAGCAGTCATCATTATCGCCGGCCAGGCTTTGGAAAAGGAAATGCTGCAGTTGGGTTTGTTAAAATCTTGAGCCGGCAAATTATTGCGTTCCCTCCCCCTTGCGGGGAGGGTTAGGGAGGGGGGATGAACGAAGAATTTCTCACGGTATCGGAATTAAACAATTTTATCCGCGATGTTTTAAACAGCGGGTTCCCCAGGGCCCTGTGGATTTGCGGCGAGATCCAGGGGTATGACCGCGGCAAGGACAAGAAGCATGTTTTTTTCGATTTGTGCGAAAAAGACCCTGCTTCCCATGAGATCATTGCCCGCGCGGGTTTAGTCATGTTCGCCAATGCCCGCCCCAGGATCGAAGCCATGCTTAAGAAAGCGGAAAATGCTTTTGCCCTCAAAGACGACATCGAGGTCAAATTTTTATGCAAGGTGGACTTTTATCCTGCGCATGGCCAGGTGCGTTTGATCGTCGAAAGTATTGACCCCATTTATACCCTGGGCAAAATCGCCCAGGACCGCCAGCGTCTGATCGCTGCGCTTAAACAAAAAGGGGTCCTGGAGCAAAACAAACGCTTAGGCCTGTCCCGGGTGCCGCTGAATATCGGCCTGATCACTTCCTATGACTCCGCGGCCTACCATGATTTTATTGATGAACTTAAACGCAGCGGTTATGGGTTCAAGATATTTGTGGCCAACACCGTCATGCAGGGCAAAAATGCTGAAAGTTCTGTGGTCAAATCATTGAAGTTTCTTGACCGCATGGAAACGCTCGATGTGGTGGTCATCACCCGAGGCGGCGGATCCATCGCGGACCTGGCCTGCTTCGACAGCCAGGCCATGGCCGAGGCCATCGCCCAGGCCCGTTTGCCGGTGATCAGCGGCATCGGTCATGAAATCAACACCACGGTGACTGACCTGGCGGCGCATACCTTTGCCAAGACCCCCACGGCCGCGGCCCGTTTGTTAATGGGACGGACGGAAGAATTTTTATTGCACCTGCGTGAAAAAAATGAAGAGCTGATGCGCCTGGCGCAAGAGCATGTCCAGGGCCAGCACCGCCGGTTAAGATATGCCGCCGGCATTGCGCATACGGGGATCCTGGCCCTGCTTAAATCCCATCAGCAGGAAACGGCCCGCATCGGGGAAGCGCTTAAACGCGCCCCTTTGAACTTGATCAAACAATCGCGGCAGAAAACCGCGCAGCAACGTGAAGATTTAAAAAAAACAATTCATTTGCGCCTGCAAAATTCACGGGCTAAAATAAGCCAGCAGCAGAAACTTATTGAAATGGCCGATCCTAAAAACATCCTTAAGCGCGGCTTCTCCATCACCCGCACGCGGGAAGGAAAAAGTGTGCGTTGTGTCCAGGATGCCAGAACGCACAAGACCTTGATCACGGTCCTGATGGACGGCCAGGTGGCCAGTGAGGTCATTGAATAATATGTCCGATGAAATAAAATATAGAGAAGCCGTGGAACAGCTTGATGAGATCATTGCCCAAATTGAGAATGACGACATCGACGTGGATGAGCTGGGGCAGCGCGTCAAAGAGGCGGTGAATTTACTGCGCCTGTGCAAGGCCAAAATCGACAAGGCGGAACTGGAAGTCAAGCAGGTGGTGGAAGATCTTGCCAAGGAACATAAAGAAAACGGATAATTCCGGCAAAGGGGTGTGTTTATGATGGTTATTTATACGACCCTGGTCATTTTGGTTTTTCTTCTCATTCTTTTAAATACCAAGCATATGTGGTCGGCCTATACTGCCCGCCGCAATGGGAAGCTCCCGCCCAGGGGCAAGGGCACGATGTTCAACGTGCGCCATTTGCTGATGGAAGGGGAGAAGGAATTGGCGGTCCAGTTGTACTGTGAAATTTTTAACACTGCGCCGGGGAAAGCCAGGAAGGACATTGAAGAATTGCAGCGCAGTTTAAAAGTGTGAAAGGACATTCTATGCCCAATTGTGTATTTTGTAAAAAATTGCCCAAGATTTTAGAAAATGATTTGGCTTACGCCGTTTATGATATTAATCCGATCGCGAAAGGGCACATGGTATTTGTTACCAAACGCCATCACGGGACATTGTTTGAGTCGACCCCGCAGGAAATCCAGGCGGTCTTTGATTTGATCAGCCAGGCCAAACGTTCGCTTGACCGCGAACACAAACCCGGCGGTTATAATTTGCAGGCCAATTGCGGCAAAAGCGCCGGTCAAATTGTCATGCACGCCCATATCCATTTGATCCCCAGATATGCCGAAATTTAATTGGAAACAAGCGGGTCTTTACGAAGAGATCAAATACCACACAATGGACGGCATTGCTAAAATCACCATCAACCGCCCGCATCGCCGCAATGCTTTTACACCGGTGACGGTCAAAGAGATGATGCATGCGCTCAATGATGCCCGCGATGATGGCAAAATAGGCGTGGTGATATTGACCGGCGAAGGCAAAGAGGCGTTTTGTTCCGGCGGAGACCAGAAGATTAGGGGAGATGCCGGGTACAAGGATAAAGACGGCACCAACCGTCTTAATGTTCTGGACTTTCAACGGCAGATCCGCGTCTGCCCCAAACCGGTGATTGCCATGGTGGCCGGTTATGCGGTTGGCGGCGGGCAGATTTTGCAAATGCTGTGCGATCTTTCCATTGCCGCGGACAATGCCATTTTTGGACAAACAGGCCCCAAGGTCGGCTCTTTTGACGGAGGTTACGGCTCCAGTTATATGGCGCGCATTGTGGGACAAAAGAAAGCGCGGGAAATTTGGTTCCTGTGCCGTCAATACAATGCCAAACAGGCATTGGACATGGGGCTGGTCAACGCCGTCGTGCCTTATGACCGCCTGGAAGAAGAGACCGTGCAATGGTGCCGGGAAATTCTGCAACACTCGCCTTTGGCCATCCGTTGTTTGAAATCGGCCCTCAATGCCGACTGCGACGGACAGGCGGGTTTGCAGGAATTGGCGGGCAATGCCACCTTGTTGTTTTACATGACGCAAGAAGGGCAGGAGGGCCGTAATGCATTCCAAAACAAACGCAAACCGGATTTTTCCAAATTTCCTAAAAGACCATAAATGGCTCTTGGCCATTCGCCCTAAAACATTGCCCGCCGCCATTGCGCCGGTTGCAATCGGCACGGCCATGGCATTTGGCGACGGGGTGGCGCATTGGCCGTCCGCTTTTGCCGCTTTGTTTGCCGCGCTGATGATCCAAATTGCCACCAATCTCATTAATGATTATTGCGATTTTAAAAAAGGAGCGGACACCAAAGACCGTTTAGGTCCCGTGCGTGTCACCCAGGCCGGTTTGATCAAACCTAAGATCGTTTTATTCGCCGCTGTTGCGGCATTTTTATTGTCTGCCCTGGCCTGTGCGTATTTGATTGGACGTGCAGGGTGGGTGATTTTATTCATCGGCATTGCCTCCATTTTATCCGGTATTTTTTATACCGCCGGACCACGGCCTTTGGGATATTTGGGATTGGGGGAAGTTTTTGTGTTTATTTTTTTTGGGCCCGTGGCCGTAGGCGGCATTTATTTTGTTCAATCTTTGGATTTGAATTGGGCGGTCATTATGGCCGGTTTAGGCCCGGGTTTTTTGTCCACGGCCATTCTGGCGGTC
>JACQQW010000050.1 GCA_016206745.1 Candidatus Omnitrophota bacterium
CCAAAAAAGCAATCACCGCCTGGAGCTTGGCCATGTCTTCCCCCATGCGCCGGGCATTGGTCCGGCCGCCGGCAAAACGCACCGCGTCGCAGGCGTCGAATAAGTCTTTGACCGCTTTGATTTGTTCGGGAGGAATCTTGCTTTGCTCCAACAGCCCTTGCGCCTGGTCCCAACTCAAACTACCGGCGGGTTTATGGAACTTGTCCGCCAAATAATGGCTGAGGGTCTTAAACACGGCATTATAAAATTCCCGCGCTTCGCCGGTATTTAAATATTTTTGGGCCGAATTGAGGCCCTCCCTGGCGTGTCTTGAGGCATTGAGCCTGCGGGCAAAGGCGGTGTCTTTGGCCAAACGGTCCTTGAACCGCATCCACAGCACCCACAGTCCCCACAGCAGGCCGGCGCCGAACAGCATCAGCCAAAATTTAGGCTGCTTGCCCAATGCCATGAGCTTTTCCAGCGGCCCTTTAATATATTTCTGCACATAATCCACTTGCTGGATCTGGGCATTGTTTTGCGGTAAATTGGTGAACCCAACCGCCTTAAACTCCTGGCCCGGGGCCGGGGCCGTGACCTTAAGAGGAAAAGGGCCCTGCCTTAATGTCTTATACCGGCCGTCTATAGGATCGAAATAATGGAAATACAAGGGCGGCACTTCAATGATCTTTTCGCCGGTCGGGATGATCACCTGTTCGAGCGTTTTAGCATTACCCTCCACTTTAATTTGAGGCTCATAGGTCTTAACCGCATTGCTGTTAAAGACCGGCATGGGAATGGATTTCAAATTCCCCTCGCCGGAAATGGCCATGCGCAAAGTGACCGGATCCCCCACCTTGACTTCCGCGGGAGAAATGGAGGCCTTAAAATCCAGTTGCCCGACGGCCCCGGTGAAATTGGCCGGCTTCCCCTCCGGCGGCAGGTCCAGCACCTTCAGGTGTAAGGCTTGCGAATTGACGGTCACCGGCCGTTCCTGATAACTGTCAAAAAACCCGTTAAAGAAATCGTCATCAAACACCCCGCCGGAACGCCGGCGGCCTTGCGCCTTATACAATAAGCCGCCTTCGATCTTTACGGGGCCTACGGCCAGATCCCCGGCGCGACCGGGATAAATAAATGTCTTGAAATCCACCACGTCGTATTTCATGCCGTTTAAGACCTGGGAATATTGCCGCGGCTGGGAAAAGTTGTCCGTGCCAAAGCCGTCTTTGTCCATCTTCGGGTACTGCACATTGCGCATGGGCAATTGGGCGATAAAAAGTTTGACCGTAAGGGGCACTCTTTCCCCTAAATAGACTTCCGTTTTGGGGACGGATACCGTCATAAAAATACGGTCATTAATGTTCTCAATGGGCACATCCTCGGCCTGGGCCGTTCCTGCGCATATAAACAGCAATGGAATTAAAATAAATTTGTTTAACATTACCAATCCTTTGCCACAGGCCTCTGCGGCCTGTCCTTGGGCACAAAATTCAAAAGTCCTTTTGGCTCTTCATTGCGCTGATACTCTTCTAAAATATCTTTCGCTTGCTTTTCCGATAGTTCATCGCCCTGCGCCGCGCCTTGCTGCCGCGGCTTTTGGTCTTTCTGGTCTTCCGCCTTGTCAGATTGCTCTGTGCCCTTTTGCGGCCCGGCCTGCCCTGATTGTGCCTGCGGCGGTTTATTTTGTCCGCTTTCCCCCTGGGATTGTTGGCCCTGCGGCTGTTGCCCATTGGGATCCTGCTGTTTGTTTTGGCCTTGTTTTTGTTGTTGCTTTTGCCGCATTTGTTTCTCCTTCAGCCGTTCCAATTGATGCTGCACAAATTTGTGATTATACTGCGCATCCGCGTCTTTTGCATCCATGCTGATGGCTTGTCCATAATTTGCCAAAGACTGCTCCAGATCCGCCACAGCTCCGTCGATGTCTTTGCTTTCTTTACTCATGCCCGATTTATACAAAGCGTTCCCTAAATTATAAAGCGGCTGGATAGTCAATTGCCTGGCTTTAGAATTAATGGCTTTATGCAAATGTTCAACGGCCGCCGCGTAATCTCCCTTTTTGTACAAGGCTGTGCCTAAATTATAATGCACCAGCGGGGAATCAGCGTCCTTTTCCAGGGCTTTTTGATAATGTTCCAATGACTGATCATACTTTCCCTGTTTAAACAAACGGTTGGCCGCATTGACCTCGCCAGCCGGCGAAGAGGCC
>JACQQW010000052.1 GCA_016206745.1 Candidatus Omnitrophota bacterium
AACCAAACCCCCTCCCCAACCCTCCCTGCACCAGACATGGTGCAGGGGAGGGAAAATTAAACTTTTTTTATGCCGGCCTGTTTTTAGTGAGTATAGTAACTGTATCGTCTGTATTTGCCGATGAACGGGACAAAGAAGTGGCCATGGCCTTGTCCCAGGCGCAGGAGCAAAAGGCCTCTTCCGCCACTTGGGAGGGCCGCAATACCGACCAGCCGTATCTGGCGCTTTTAAATGAATATGAAACCAAGATCAACCCGGACTGGTCTTATGAGGAGACCTATCATACCCGGGTCAAGGTCCAAAAAGAATCGGCCAAAGAATTAGGGGAATGGCCCATTTTTTATAATAAGGCCCGCGAAGAGATTGTCCAGGTCCAGGCATTTCTGGAAACGCCCGAGGGAAAAAGGGTCCCGGCCGCCAAAATCCAGGACGTGGAGGTGTATGAGAACGTTCCCTTGTACGCGGACATGAAGGTGAAGGTCATCAGCATGCCGCAGGTCAATGCCGGCAATGTCCTGGATGTGACGGTCAAAACCAGGGTCTCCCGCAAGGAAATCCCCGGGCATTTCTGGGATGAAATCCCATACCCTTCAATCCCGACCAAATTCGCGCGGCACACCTATATCTTTCCTGAAGACAAACTTATTGAATTCAAAGCATATAAACAAGACCTTAAGCCCCTGGTTGAAAAAAAGAACGGCCTGGTGAAATATTCTTTTGTTTTTGAGCGGATCCAGGGCCCTGAGGAAGAGGAATTGATGCCCCCGTTGGATGAAGTGAGGGGAAGCCTGTATTTGTCATCGCTTAAAGATTGGAATGCCATTGCGCTTTGGTATAAGGGTTTGATCGACAAAAATACGATTGAGGATGAACAAATCACAACCAAAGCTTTGGAATTGGCCAGGGACAAGGCCGCTCAAAAAGACAGGGCCCGGGCGATTTTGGAATTCATCCAGGACCAGTTCCGTTATGTCCCGATGAATTTTGGCGACCATATGGCCGGACCGCATCCGACGATCGATATATTCAAAGACCGTTACGGCGATTCCAAAGATTTGTCCCTGCTGGCCAGGCAGATGTTTAAGGCCGCGGGCATTGAATCAAATATATGTTTGATGAGCGCGGAGTACACTGGAAACCCGCAAAATGCCCTGCCTAATCCATCCGTATTTGAACACGTATTATTGGAAGCGGATTTAGACGGCCAGAAATATTTTGTCGATCCCCAGGCCAGGGGGTTTGATTTCGGGCAATACCCGTCCACGTATGACCAGGCCTATGTTTTTGTGGTGGATGATGCCGGCGCTTATCGTTTTGACCGTGTGCCTGCCGGCGAGGGGCCGGAGCGTTCATTGATCAGTCAAAGCGACATTACCATTGCCCCTGATGGTTCGGCGAATTTTGACGCGCGGATGACATTGCCTTTGGAGGCCTCCCAGGGTTTTCGCGGCGAATGGGCCGCGGCCAGCGATGAACACAAGAACAAATTCTTTGAGGGCCTGGAGACCAATTTCGCGCCGGGAGGCGCCATGTTATCGCATGAAGTCAAGGGTGTGGAAAACCGCTATGGCCCGGTCGAATTCCATTTAAAATACCGGTCGCCCAATGCCTATCCGGTGGTCAATGACATGATCCTGTTAAAAGAAGCCGGCCAAAGTGAAGTCCCGGATTTTGCCGCGCCTCAACGCAAGCATCCCATTTTTTTGCCTTCCAATTCTTTGATCAAAAACACAAATGTGTATCACGTCCCGGAAGGATATAAGGTTGATTTTGTGCCGGAGAATTATAAATTGGGCATAGACTTTGTGGATGTCAGCGCCGATTATGCCAATGGCGGGAGTGCGGTGACGGTGAACACCGAATACCGCATGAAAAGGGCCTCCATGCCGCCGCAGCGTTATGGGCAGGTGAAACAATTCCGCGATGAGTTGACCAAGAAAGATGACCAATACATCGTGTTAAAGAAAAAGTCGCAACTTGCTAACGAAGCTAAAGAGTGGATTAAAAATCAGTAAAGTGCATGTATTCCCCTCCCCACAAGGGGGAGGGAAAGAGATGTATATGAAAAGTTTATGGAACGACAAAGAAGCCGCAGCTTTAAGCAATGACCCGCTGAAATTACGGGTTTATACCTCTCGTCTGTTGGGCCGGGAACCCGCATTGGTTTTGCACGGCGGCGGCAATACCTCGGTCAAGGCCAGGGTCAAAGATTTCTTCGGTGAGAGCCAGGACATCCTTTACATTAAAGGCAGCGGCTGGGACCTGGCGGCCATTGAACAAGCGGGTTTTGCCGCCGTGAAAATGGATGTCCTTCTGCGCATGGCCCAAATGCCTAAATTGTCGGATCCGGACATGGTGCGCCAGCAAAGGGCGGCCATGCTTGACCCCAATGCCCCAAATCCGTCGGTGGAAGCCATTTTGCATGCCATTGTCCCTTATAAATTTGTGGACCATTCGCACGCGGACGCGGTGGCGGCGGTCAGCAATACCCCGGATGGCCATCGCCGCATTTTGGAAATTTACGGCAAGCGGGTCTTGATTGTGCCTTATGTCATGCCTGGTTTTGTTTTGGCCCGGAGGGTCTATGAATTGACCCGCCGTTTGGATTGGAAGAAATGCGAAGGGATTGTCCTGCTTAATCACGGCCTGTTCACTTTCGCCGATGATGCCAGGGCCAGTTATGAACAGCATGTCCGTTTGGCCGCCAAAGCAGAGATATATATCAAAAAACAAAAGGTCAACATTGCCCTTGGAAAGTCCACCGTGGTCAATGTGATGGATTTGGCCCGTTTGCGCCAGGCTGTTTCAAAAACAATGGGGGCCGCTGTTGTGGCGTGTTTGAAATCAGACCCTAAATCAATTGGTTTTGCCAGTTTGCCCAATGCCGCTTTCATTGCCACCCGCGGGCCTTTGACGCCGGACCATGTGATCCGCGTCAAACCTGTTCCCGTGGTCATTGGCAAAGACATTGCCCGGGATGTGCGGGATTTCGCGCGCCGGTACAGGGCTTATTTTGACCGCCACACAGACGGAAAATTAAAATGCCTGGATTTGGCGCCGCGCTGGGCGCTATGGCGGGGCCAGGGGCTGATTGTTTTTGGCCGTTCCTATAAAGACGCATCGATCATTTCGGACATTGTGGACCACACCGTCATTGCCATTCAATGGGCACAAGCCATGGGGGGATGGAAGGCCCTCTCCCAAAAAGATATTTTCGAAATGGAATATTGGGAACTGGAGCAGGCCAAGCTTGCGAACAATGAAAAACCATTGGCCTTGCAAGGCAGGATTGCTTTAGTGACCGGAGCTGCCGGCGGCATCGGCAGGGCCTGCGTTGAAGCTTTGATTGCCCAAGGAGCGCATGTGGCGGCCTTGGATATTAAACCTTTGTCATTCGGGGGGGACAGAGTAAACTCTAATGTGCTGGGCCTTGTTTGTGATGTTACCAAAGACAATGGCATCCGTGCCGCTGTGGACGCAACAGTCAGGCATTTCGGCGGTTTGGACATTGTGGTCAGCAATGCCGGTATTTTTCCGCCCAGTGAAAACATCGCGGACATGGGGGCGGAAACTTGGGATAAAAGCATGGCCGTGAATTTGACCAGCCATCAACGTTTAATGACAGCCGCGGCAAAATACCTGGTGCTTGGGGTCGACCCTGCGGTAATCATTATCGGTTCCAAAAATGTGCCGGCCCCGGGACCGGGCGCTGCGGCATACTCCGTGGCAAAAGCAGGTTTGACCCAACTGGCCCGTGTCGCCGCTTTGGAACTTGGATCAAACGGAGTGCGGGTGAACGTGGCGCATCCCAATCAAGTGTTTGATACCGCGATCTGGACAAAAGATGTGCTGGAAAAGAGGGCCAAACACTATGGTTTGACGGTCGAAGAATATAAAACCAACAATATCCTCAGGACCGAAATCACTTCCAAAGATGTCGCCGGCCTGGTTTGCGCCATGGCCGGCCCGGCATTCGCCAAGACCACCGGCGCCCAAATCCCCATTGACGGCGGCAATGACCGCGTGATTTAGGGGACTATTTTTGATCAACACCTTGAAAACCCCTGTTTTAGGTTCTATACTTTAAGTAAGTGGACAAGGAGGGGCATGATGTTTAAAAAAACCATCATTCTAATAATAATCGCCGCTTTCGCGGATCTTTCGCTTTATGTGCCCAGGGTCCAGGCCGGAGAAGTGGTTGTGCCTGTAATGCCTGCGCCTGGGACAAGGGTCAATTTAAGCCCCGCCTTCACGCCCGCCCATTTAAAGGGAATCACCATTCATCCGGACAATGCCCTTAAATTTGATTTTCTCATTCATAAAGGCGATGGCAATTTGGATGACGCACAGAAAAGACAAGAGTATAAGAAACTGGTCAAATATTTCCTGGCCTCCTTGACCATCCCTGATGAGCATCAATGGGTCAACCTGTCTCCTTATGAAAAAGGAAGGATTGTGCAAACGGATTTCGGCAAGACGGAAATGGGCCGGGATTTGCTGGCACAGGATTACCTATTAAAACAAATGACCTCATCGCTGATGTATCCGGAATTTGGGCTCGGCAAGGTGTTTTGGGACAAGGTCTATGCGCGGGCGTATAAAGAGCATGGAACCGCCAATGTCCCTGTGAACACATTCAATAAAGTGTGGATTGTGCCCGATGAAGCTCTCATTTATGAAAGCGGCAATACCGCTTATGTGGTGAAAAACCATTTGAAGGTGATGCTGGAGGAAGATTACCTGGCGCTTGGGAAGAACGCGAACGGGGGACATGAACCGGAAGCCCGAAGGGATCGGTTCGTGTCCCCGCAGAGACAGGGAAACCACCATATCGCCTTAGGAACTCAAATCATCCGCGAAATCATACTTCCTGAAATCGCAAAAGAGGTCAATGAAGGCAAGAATTTTGCCATGTTACGGCAAATCTACAGCGGCATGTTATTGGCGGCCTGGTATAAAAAGGCCCTGAAAGAATCTTTGCTTGGCAAAGTGTATGCCGACAAGGCAAAGGTCAAAGGTGTTGATCAAGACCCAAAAGTAAACGAAGAAATTTACCAAAAATATTTGGCGGCCTTTAAGAAGGGCGTTTACAACTATATCAAGGAAGATTTTGACCAGAATACGCAGCAGATCATCCCCAGGAAATACTTCGCCGGCGGGGCTGTCAATGATTATGCCCGGGTGGCGGTAAAAGAAAATGTAAGTGACCCGGTGTTGAGGGATGCTATGGGAGAATCCCTTGCTAAAGGAGATGTGGCAACTGTAATTCTCACTGACTCTGGACCGGTAAACCCAGACGCGGCGGAAATTGCGCAGAGTAAAGTGAGAAAGCGTGAATTTGATTTAAATAATCATCAAACAATGAACATCCCTCACAACGGTTATCCGATTTCTCTTGATTTAGCGGCGCGCGTGCTGGCAAAGGCGGCATTGAGATTGAAGATTACGCGGCGAGAAGAAAGGTATTTTATTACTGATGGAACAAGTGAAGTAGAACTAAAAGACGGATCAGCGGGGGCGGTCCTTTTAGGGCGTGGAACCAAAATATTGGATCTATTTATGAATACAGCAGGCCCGGAATACCGTGTTGGTGAGAGAAACATTTCAACAGAACATTTGAACATTGGAAGAATGGGGAACACTATCTTTTTATATGATGGAGGAACAACAAAGGCTTCAATATATGGCACAAAAGTCACATGGTATGAAGTTTTATCACAGGAAGAGGAAAATGACCTTAAAAGACAATTAAATCAATTCGCGGGTTGGGAAAAAGAATTCTATGCTATTTTAGCGGCGCTTAAGGTCCAACAGGGGGGAACGTTTAAAGATGTAGAAACAGAACTTAAGAAAGCCGGGAAGATTATCCCACTTGTGAAATTCGTAAATCAATATCCAAACCTTGACGAAGATTTTACGGCACGTGTTGTGTCGGCGACGAAAGCATATAATGAAAAGAAAGACGAGTTGTTAAAGCAGCTAAATAAGCCAAAAGGGGACGGTACGGACAATGCCCAATTAACTCAAATACAAGAAAGTCCCGGCGGTATTGATTTAAATTCCGCAAACTTAAATCTTAGCATCAAGCGCGACGGCAAGGGTGTGCCTTTGCCATTTCCTCAGCAAGACATGGCCGGTTTAAGCCGCATTCAGGGGTTTGAGGCGAATATCGTTGAAATAAGACCCTTCACCGGCTTATCTCCTGCGCCGGCGGGAAAACCGTGAAGAGCTGAAAACCACCTGCGGTTTGGAGAATTGTTCCAGGCTGACCGCCGGGTGGGAGCTTGCCACCGGTAATTTTAAATTCATGACCCGTTCAATGTTAATGACATCGCTGCGCTGGTCCGGGGTGGCGAAGGACACGGCATGGCCCGCGTGCCCGGCCCGGCCGGTGCGGCCGATGCGGTGCACGTAATTCTCCGGATCGTCCGGCAAATCATAATTGATCACCAGTTCAATGCCTTTGACGTCGATGCCCCGGGAGGCTATGTCGGTCGCGACCAAAATGCGGTGCCTGCCGGATTTAAACCCTTCCAGGGCTTCCCTGCGCTGGCCTAAGGATCGGTCCGAATGGATCTCCGCGGCGGAATGCTTCATGCCGCGGATGGTCTTGACCAGGCGGGCCGCGCCAAACTTGGTGCGGGCAAAAATCAATACCGGGCCGTGGTATTGGGCCAGGACGCTGGCCAATAAAGTGTTTTTTAATTCTTTGCGCACGATGAATAATTCCTGCGTGATTTTGTCCGCCGCCGTGCCCGACCTGGCAATTTCAATTTGCACGGGCAGTTTCATATAGTTTTTAGCAATGGCCAATATTTCCTGGGGCATGGTGGCTGAAAATAACATTGTCTGCCGGTCTGCCGGGACCTGGCGGAGTATGTCCTTGATTTGCGGGGCAAAACCCATGTCCAGCATGCGGTCCGCTTCATCGAGCACGACGATATGCGCGTCATTGAGACGCGCGGTTTTCTGTTGCAAATGGTCAATCAACCGTCCCGGGGTGGCGATGATGATGCGCGGGTTGAGGCGCAAGGCCTGGATTTGCCGGCCCATGGGGTCGCCGCCGATGAGCACTGCGGTCTTGATCCCGGAAGCGGGGGTGATCTTACGCAAATTTTCTTCCACCTGCACGGCCAATTCCCGGGTGGGGACAAGCACCAGGCCGCGGCCTTTAATCTGGGCCAGGCGCTGGACCATGGGAATGCCGAAGGCCAAAGTTTTTCCGGTGCCGGTCTGGGCAATGCCCATCATGTCTTTGCCTTCCAGGCCGATGGGGATGGCCTGGATCTGTATTTGGGTCGGGATGGTGAATTTCAGGCGGTCTAAAATATTGAGGATACTGGGGGCGATTCCCATTGTATAAAATGAAACTTCCGATGAATTCATTGACGTTCTTTCCTTTGCAAAACCTGGGTTTATAAGTAAACCATAGCCTAACACCGAATAGGCAAATATGCAAATTACTTTCGTTTTGGACTTAATTGTATTAAAATGGAGGCAATATGATTTCCAGTGAACGGCTAAAAGAATTCGGTTTTAATGACGCGGCCAAGTTTCCCCAGTTACTGCTCAACCATGCCGTCACCATCAGCCTGCCTTCGGCGGTGGCGCATGGGGTTGGGCCGGTCACCGTAATCATTGACCGGGGGCTGGCGGTCCCGGTGCAAATACCCGGTGTCCCCAACGGCATGATCATCAAGGGCGATGGGACCATGGTGTATGTTGCCCACCAGGACCCGGCCGATTATGCGTCCGCGTTGGAAACCAGCTTTGTCCGCGACATTGCTTATGACGTGCGCCTGGAGGCCTACAATGTCCTGCGCCGGGCGGTTGAAGCCGACCCGGTTTTAAACGGCATTTGGCGGGAGATCCAAATGCAATGGGTGAAATGGTACCCGCCGGGCCCTAAAGAAATTGAACGACAAAACGCCGGGCGGTTTTTGAACATTCAATCGGCTTTGCGGGGGTTGGAAGCATTGATCCAAAAATTCATCGGTCAAGTGGCGCAAGAGACCCGGCAATCCGGCCTTATGCCGGTCAAGACCATTGTCCAGACGGCCCAAGAACTGGAGAAGGGCTGGCAGGGAGAGGAATTCTTAGCGGATGAAACCACGGTGGGGCGGATCATGCCTTTAGGAGCGGCCCAATACCTGCGGGAACACCTGCGCCCAAAGTTAAGGACCATAT
>JACQQW010000063.1 GCA_016206745.1 Candidatus Omnitrophota bacterium
GTCTTTTACGTCAACCGCGGCCAGGCCATCAGTTCTTTCGGCATCGAATCCAAGGACAAGGCGATTTTGGAATTCCAGCCGGCGAATAAGGCCTACCGCCTGACGTCCATCCAGGGTTTTCGCACGTTTTTAAAGGTATCCGGCGGTAAAGGGCAGAAATGCTATGAACCCTTTGCCCATGCAGACCTTTCTTCTTTTAAAATAAAACAACGCATGATAATCACCAGCCATGATTTGACCATCGAAGAGGTCAACGCTTCTCTGGGGACCAAAATCAGCGTCAATTATTTCACCGTGCCCGAAGAACCCTATGCCGCTTTGGCGCGCAGGGTAAGCATCGAAAATATTTCCAAGAAGGATTTGTCCATTGAATGCGTGGACGGCCTGCCGGCCATCAATCCGTATGGTTTGAAAGACTGGCTGGGCAAGCACATGTCCCGCACCGTTGAGGCCTGGGTGGCGGTGCGCAACACCGCCAAAAAGGCGCCGTTTTATCAACTGAAAGTGGAAGTGGCGGACACCCCGCAGGTCAACCCCATTGAAGAGGGTAATTTTTATTTTGCCTTCGATACTCAAAGCGGCCGGCTGCTGGACACAATCGTTGAGGCGGCCTGTGTCTTTGGCCAGGCCAGTGATTTTTTGGTCCCGGAAGTTTTTTACCGGGCCGGGAATTTTCAGGTTCCTGCGCTGCAGCAAACCGCCAACCGCACCCCCAGCGCCATGGTGCATGCGAACATGTCTTTAAAGCCGGGCAGTTCAAAGTCTTTTACGGCATTGGCCGGTTTTGCGCACGATCTGGCCGAATTGAACATGGTGGTCAGAAAAACAACCAGGCCGGGATTTGTCGAAACCAAGGCGCGGCGCAATCGTGCGGTCATTGACGGGATCAAGGGCCATTGCTTTACCCACAGCGCTTCCCGGGTATTCGATCAATACTGCGGGCAGACATTCCTGGACAATGTTTTGCGCGGCGGTCTGCCGGTTTCCCTGCAGACGGCCGATGGCCCGGTCTCCTTTAATGTGTACAGCCGCAAGCACGGGGACCCGGAGCGCGATTATAATTTTTTCACTTTGGCGCCGACCTGTTTGTCCCAGGGCAATGGCAATTACCGCGATGTCAACCAAAACCGCCGCAATGATGTGTGGTTCAACCAGGACGTTGGTGACAGCGCCGTCATCAATTTCCTGAATTTGATCCAGGCCGACGGGTACAATCCGCTGGTGGTCAAAGGGTCGGCCTTTACCGTCCATGATGAGGCCGGCATTGACAAGGTCCTTAAGGATTTTACGCCGCAGGGGGACATTCAGCAGTTAAAGTCCATGCTCAAAAATGGCTTTATGCCCGGGGAGCTTTTGAAATTGATCAGCCGCGCCGTTCCTATTAAGGGCAAGCCCCAGGAATTCTTGAGCAGGGTCTTAGGCATCAGCCAAAAACAGGAACAAGCGGATTTCGGCGAAGGGTATTGGAGCGACCATTGGACTTATAACCTGGATTTGATTGAAAGTTATTTGGGTCTTTATCCGGAGGATTTGCGCCGGCTGTTGGTCGACAAAAAAGCATTTCATTTCCATTTCAGCGATGCTTATGTTTTGCCCAGGAACAAGCGCTATGTTTTAACGCCCGCCGGGGTGCGGCAATACCATTCCCTGGTCGAGGGCGGCAAACAAGCGCAGGCGAAGGAAAAAGGGTATAAATTGCGCGGCAAAGCAGGGCAAGGCGATGTGTACCACACGAACTTGCTGGTGAAATTATTGTGCCTGTTGGCCAATAAAAGCGCCACCTTGGACCCCAGCGGCATCGGCATTGAAATGGAAGCCAATAAACCCAATTGGTATGATGCCTTAAACGGCCTGCCGGGCCTTTTAGGATCATCGATTAATGAAACATTTGAAGTCAAGCGCCTGGCCCTCTTTGTCAAGAGCGCGCTGGCGCGGTTAAATTGCGATGAGGGCATGGCCGTGGATGTTTTTACCGAACTGGCGGATTTTATCGAAGGGCTGATGCACATTTTGTCGACGGAGCATAGCAGCCATGAGTACTGGAAAAAGTCCAATGACCTTAAAGAACATTACCGCCATTTGGTCCGTCTGGGGATTGAAGGCCATGAGCGCAAGATTCCGTTGGCGCAGATCCGAAAATTCCTGGAGGGTATTGTCCATAAAATAAATGAGGGGACCGCCCGCGGCCGTGGGCCCCAAGGATTGTTTGCGTCGTATTATTACCATGAGGTGGTCAAATACGACGTGCTGGACAAAAGCCATCACGGCGAACATCATGTCCGCCCGCTGGAATTCAAACGCCATGACCTGCCGTATTTTTTGGAGGGGTTTGTGCATGCTTTGCGGGTGGAAGATGCCAAGGGGGCCGCGCAGCTGCACCGGCTGGTCCAAAAGAGCGCTTTGTATGACAAGGCCTTAAAGATGTATAAAGTCAATGCGGACCTGTCCAGGGAAACCGAAGAAATCGGCCGCGCGCGCATTTTTCCGCCCGGATGGCTGGAAAACGGGTCGGTGTGGCTGCACATGGAATACAAATACCTTTTGGAGCTGCTGCGCCGCGGTCTGCCCGGCGAATTTTTTAAGGAAGCCCGTTCTTGTTTTATTCCGTTTTTAGACCCGCGGCGTTATGGCCGCAGCATTCTGGAGAACTCCTCGTTCATCGTTTCCAGCGCGCATGAGGATAAAAACCTGCATGGCAGGGGTTTTGTGGCCCGCTTGTCGGGTTCGACGGCGGAGTTCATCCATATGTGGCTGTTGATGAATGCCGGTTTAAAACCATTCGGTTTAAACGGGCAAGGCCAATTGACCCTGACGTTTAAACCTATTTTGCCCGTCTGGCTGTTCACCAAAGCACTGTCGGATGGATTTGCCGCGGATACGTATGCGTTTAAGTTCTTAAACGCGGTGCTGGTGGTGTACCACAACCCCAAACGCCGCGACACCTTCGGCCCCGGAGCGGTTGGGCCAGTCAAGATGACCATAAAATACGCGGGCGATCAGAAGCCGGTGGAAATCACCGGCGGCGTCCTTGTCGGCGAGGCAGCCGAAGCCGTGCGTGGCAAAAAAGTTGAACGTATTGATATCACTTTGGAGTAAATATTTTGAGAGAATGTCAAAAGTTTTATGAAAGAATATGGTTAAAATATGAAGAATAAAGGAATAATTCCCCTCCCCTTGAGGGA
>JACQQW010000048.1 GCA_016206745.1 Candidatus Omnitrophota bacterium
GCCTGAAATTTCAAATGCCTATAAAAGAAAAATGCCGTCTGGCGGACATCATCATCGACAATAACGGCCGGTTGGGCGATACGCGCAAACAGGTCAACGCGATCATGGATGGATTACTTAAACGCAAGAACCAAACAAACAGGAGAAATGAATGAGCAGGACGGAACTTAAAAACGACAAGGAAGACCTTAAAGAAAACGGCAATGATTATAAACCGGCCAACCCCTCGGGCAAGACGGTGCACATAGAACAGCTCAAAGAAATGAAAATGGCAGAGCTTTCCAGGCTGGCCCGCGACATGGACGTGCAGGGCGCCTCCACCTTGAAAAAACAGGACTTGATTTTTAAGATCCTGCAGGCCCAGGCGGAAAAAGAGGGGCTCATGTTCGGGGAAGGGACCCTGGAAATCCTCTCTGAAGGTTTTGGGTTCTTAAGGAGCGCCAAATACAATTATCTGCCCTGCCCCGATGACATTTACATTTCCCCCTCCCAGATCCGCCGCTTTGATTTAAAGACCGGCGACACCGTTTCCGGCCAGATCCGCCCGCCTAAAGAAGGGGAAAAATATTTCGCCCTGTTGAAGGTGGAGGCGGTCAATTTTGAAAACCCCGAAAAATGCAAGGACAAAATCTTTTTCGACAACCTCACCCCGCTTTATCCCAAAGAGAGACTCAACCTGGAAACCGTCCAGCACGAAGTGTCCACCCGCATCATCAACTTATTGACCCCCATCGGCAAAGGCCAGCGGGCCTTGATCGTGGCGCCGCCTTACAGCGGTAAAACAGTGATTTTGCAAAAGGTGGCCAATGCCATTGTGCACAACCATCCGGAAGTGGTTTTGATCGTGCTGCTCATCGATGAGCGTCCGGAAGAAGTCACGGACATGCAAAGGGGGGTCAAGGGCGAGGTCATTGCCTCGACCTTCGATGAACCGGCGGAGCGCCATGTGCAAATCGCCGAAATCGTCATTGAAAAGGCCAAACGCCTGGTGGAGCATCAGCGGGAAGTGGTGATCCTGTTGGACAGCATCACTCGTCTGGCCAGGGCCTATAATACGGTGGTCCCGCACAGCGGCAAGATCCTCTCCGGCGGCGTGGATTCCAATGCCTTGCACAAGCCCAAACGTTTCTTCGGCGCCGCGCGCAATATCGAGGAGGGCGGGTCATTGACCATCATCGCCACGGCTTTGGTTGATACCGGCAGCCGCATGGATGAGGTCATTTTTGAAGAATTTAAAGGCACCGGCAACATGGAATTGCAGTTGGACCGCAATTTGTTCCAGCGCCGCATTTACCCGGCCATCGACATCAAGCGTTCCAACACCCGCCATGAAGAGATGTTAGTCAGCGAAAGCGACTTACAGCGGGCATGGCTGCTGCGCAAGGCCTTTAATGATCTCAATTCAGCCGAGGCCATGGAGCTTTTGATCGACAAAGTGGCCAAATTCAAGACCAATTCAGACTTCTTGCAAAACATGAATAAATAATGTATCATTCTTTCTTTTTGAAATTAATGGAGAACTCAGTATGAAAGCCAATATTCATCCCGCGTATGACATTGCCACCATCACCTGCGCCTGCGGGAACGTGATCCATACACGGGCCACCAAAAAGGCCATCCGCGTGGAAATCTGTTCCCAATGCCACCCGTTCTTCACCGGGGCCAAGAAGTTCGTCGACACGGCCGGCCGCATCGAACGGTTCAATAAACGTTATGCTAAGGGCAAATGATTTAGCCAGGCTCAAAACAAGCGAACTTCGTTTTTATGAGCTTGAACAACTCCTGGCGGACGCGGGGGTAATTTCCGACCAGGGCCAGTACGGCAAACTGGCCAAAGAATTCGCGGCATTGTCTTCTTTGATGGAGCAATACCGCGCCTACCAAAAAATAGAGACCCAGGTCCGCGAAGCAGAGGAAATTTTAAAGGGCAAGACTGATGCTGATTTTAAAGAATTGGCCCGGGTTGAGCTGGAAGAATTGCGGCCGCGCCTGGAACAATCGGCCCGCGGGCTTGGCGATTATTTAGACCCCTCCAAGAACGAGCCCGACAAAGACATCATCATAGAAATCAGGGCGGGCACCGGCGGCCTGGAAGCCAGCTTGTTCGCCGGCGACCTGTACCGCATGTACACCAAATACGCGGACAAAAAGGGCTGGACCCTGGAATTGATGTCTTATGCCGGTACAGAAGCGGGCGGCGTCAAAGAGGCCGTTTTTTCTTTAAGCGGCAAAGAATGTTCCAAACGCCTGAAATGGGAAAGCGGGACGCACCGCGTCCAGCGCGTGCCCTCCACTGAAGCTTCCGGGCGCATCCATACCTCCGCGGTGACGGTGGCGATCTTATTTGAGCCGGAAGAAATCGATTTGCACATCGACCCCAAGGACCTGAAAATTGACGTGTACCGCTCCTCCGGGCCGGGCGGGCAAAGCGTCAACACCACGGACTCGGCCGTGCGCATCACGCATTTACCGACCGGCGTGGTGGTGGTTTGCCAGGATGAACGCTCCCAGCTGAAAAACCGGGCCAAAGCCATGCGCATTTTGCGCGCCCGCCTTCTGGATAAAATGCAACAGGACGCCATGCGCAAAGAGGCCGCATTGCGCAAGTCCCAGGTCGGCTCCGGCGACCGCAGTGAGAAGGTCCGCACCTACAATTTCCCCGACCGGCGGGTCACCGACCACCGCATCGGTTTTACCAGCCATCAATTGGAATCGATCTTGGACGGCGGCATGGACGAACTCACCGGCGCCCTCATGGCCGCCGAACGCGAGGTGAAAGAAGCACTATAAGAATTCGTAGTTTGCTTTAGGCGTTGAAGTATAGTGAAGATAGATTAAGGGGAGTTCATAGAATTAGCTCTAGAATTATAAGAGGAATTGCTCGAATAATACTATGACAAAAGATGACTTTAAATTTGATATGAATGCCAAACGAATCAGGTTGAGCGCTGATGAAATGTTATCGTCCGTTAAAAAATATGCGGAAAAAGTGAATTTAAGATATTTTCCATCTACTGAGTATGATAAATGGAAAGAAAAGAAGGGACATTCCTCAACTGTTATTGGAAGGTTCGGTTCGTGGAAAAAAGTTTTATTACTACTCGGCATTGAAGGTGGCAGAGAGCATTATACTCCAGATCAATTGATTGAAAACCTGGAGAGCGTTTGGAAACAGTTGGGCTTTCCGCCAGGAAAAAGGCAGATTGGAAAATATGGACAAAAAATATCTGGGAGCCCTTATAAACAGATTTGGGGTAGCGTACACTCTGCCTGTCAATTTTTAGCCAAGTATCACGAGGGTAAAATAACCAGGGAAGAACTATTAAAAGGCAATGTATCAGCGAATATTCGGCATTCCATCCCGCTAAAAACCAGATGGGCAGTATTGAAACGAGATAATTATAAGTGTAAAAAATGTGGCGGGAGTCCATCCTTAGACCATAAGGTACGATTAGATGTTGACCATAAAAATCCGGTTGCAAAAGGTGGTCAAAATGATATAGAAAATTTGCAGACTTTATGTTGGGAATGCAATCAAGGTAAAAAGGATAGGGTTTAAGAAATTTGCCGACAAGTTCGACAGAGCCGAGTAATCCGCCGTTTGAACTCCCCTCAACCCCCTCTTTAAAAGAAAGAGGGGAGGTTGTAAAATTCCAAAGCTATAAAATATTGGAATACTATGAAAGTCCTATGCTATACTTAAATCAGGAATGTAAGGAGGTCTTCATATGAAATATCCGGTGACTGTTCATAAAAGTGAATTTGGTTTTGACGCGCATTGCCTTTTGTTGCCTGGATGCCACAGCCAGGGGGATACCTTGGAAGAGGCCATCGAAAATATTAAAGATGCGATTAAAACGTATTTAGAAATGGTCAGCGATGAGGAAAAAGGGTCTCTCTATGAGGTAGAGGTCACGGTTTAATGCTCTTTACAGATTTATCCTCGGAAAGGATTGTCAACGCTTTTTCCAAAAGAGGATTTAGAATCATTCGTCAAGGAAAACACATCGGCATGTCTGACGGCACTCGCCGGATTATTATTCCCCGCCATAAACGCATTAACCCTTATACCTTAAAGTCTATTGTTAAAGACGCCGGTTTGACGGATGAGCAGTTTAAATCTTTGATTTAGCCGGTTATGTCCGAAGACGAAATCATCCTTACCCATATCCTGAAATGCCGTCGAATTGACCTTTTGGTCGATAAACCAACTTTGACTGTCCCACAGCACAAACAATTTCATGAATATAAAGCCCGGCGGTTAAAAGGAGAGCCCTTGCAGTATATTTTGGGTTGTTGGGAATTTTATGGGTTAATGTTTAAGGTCGATCCCCGTGTTTTGGTTCCTAGACCGGAGACGGAAATTTTAGTTGATCTGGCAATTAGAAATTTTAAGAGCAAAGACATATTGGATTTGGGCACGGGCAGCGGGAATATTGCGATTACTTTGGCTAAATTCTTGCCGCATGCACAAATAGTGACTGTAGATATTTCGCAATATGCTTTGGTTTTGGCCAAGGACAATGCCCATCAACATGGAGTAGAAGAACGCGTAGAATTTGTCCATACCGATATAGGGGAATACTGTCGAACAAGTGCCTGCAGCTTTGATTTGATCATTTCCAATCCACCCTATGTTCCCTCTGGTCAAATGAATCAATTGCCCATTGATGTCAGGCAAGAACCGGCGATAGCTTTAGATGGAGGGAGTGACGGTTTGGATTTTTACCGGACCATCATAAAATATAGTCCGCGCTTGCTAAGAACGGGCGCCTGCCTTATGATGGAGTCCGGCGACGGGCAGGCAGAGGCCATTGGCGCATTGTTTAAAACACAGCCCTTGTTTTTAAACATTGAAATCCATAAAGATTTGGCGGGAAAAGACCGTATCATAATTGCCGGAGGATTTGATGGAAAAATTTGTCATTGAAGGCGGAAGGAAATTAAGCGGGGAGATCAGGGTCAGCGGTTCCAAGAACGCCACCCTGCCCATCCTGGCGGCCACTTTATTGACCGACGGAATTTGTGAAATCCGTAACGTGCCCAAACTGCGCGACACCTGGACCATGTGCAAATTATTGCGTTCCCTGGGTAAGACCGTTGACTTAAGCGGCAATAAAGTCCGGGTCAGCGGCAGCGCCAATAATCACATCGCGGATTATAAACTGGTGTCCACCATGCGCGGGTCATTTTGCGTATTGGGTCCATTGCTGGGAAAGCTGGGCAAGGCCAAAGTGTCCATGCCCGGCGGCTGCGTCATCGGCGTGCGGCCGGTGGATCTGCACATGAAGGGGATCATGGCCCTGGGCGTGAAGGCGGATTTTGACGCCGGTTATGTGATGGCCCATGCCCCTCAACTCAAAGGCGCGCAAATGTATTTGGGCGGCACCTTCGGCTCATCGGTGCTGGCCACCGCCAATGTGATGATGGCCGCTTCTTTGGCGCAGGGCGAAACCGTCATCGAGTCCGCCGCCTGTGAACCGGAAATAGAAGATTTAGGCGATTTCTTAAGCGCCATGGGGGCCAAAATTGAAGGCCATGGCACGCCGCGCATTATTATTAACGGCGCGCGTAAATTAAACGGGACCAATTATAAAATGGGGGCGGACCGCATTGAGGCCGGGACATTTTTGATCATGGCCGCGGCGGTAAAAAGTGATATACTTGTCCAGGACGCCAATTATAACCATTTATTGGCCCTCATTGACAAATTGCACGCCATCGGCGTCGATGTGCGCAAGGCGGGGAACAATGATGTCCGCGTCAAGGTGAAGAAAACCTTGCGTCCGGCCAATATCGCCACCCATCCGCATCCGGGTTTTCCGACCGACCTGCAGGCGCAGTACATGGCCCTAATGGCCATCACCCCGGGGGTGAGCATTATCACCGACCGGGTCTTTCCGGACAGGTTTATGCACATTGCCGAACTCAACCGCATGGGGGCGCAAATCCGCCGCGACGCGGGCAGCGCCATTGTGGAGGGTGTCAAACAATTGTACGGCGCGCCGGTCATGGCCTCGGATTTGCGCGCGTCCGCCGCTTTGGTGATTGCAGGGCTGGTGGCCAAAGGCAGGACTGAAATCCACCGCATTTACCACATTGACCGCGGGTATGAAGATCTGGACCGGAAATTGACCGGAATCGGGGCAAAGGTATTTAGAGAGAAAGAATGATCCTCATCATTGATAATTACGACTCATTTACCTACAACCTCGTGCAATATTTAGGCGAACTTAAGGCGGACATGCGGGTGTTTCGCAATGACGCCTTGACGGCGGCCCAGGCCGCCGCGCTTAAGCCCGCCAAAATTGTTATTTCCCCCGGGCCCGGCCGTCCGGAAGACGCGGGCATTTCCGTTGAGCTTATCAAGAAACTGGCCGGTAAAATTCCGATCCTGGGCGTGTGCCTGGGGCATCAGGGCATTGGCTATGCCTATGGCGCTAAAATTATTAACGCCAGGAAATTGATGCACGGCAAAACTTCCATGATCGAACACCATGGCCAAAATATTTTTAAAGGCCTGTCCCATCCTTTTGAAGCCACGCGTTACCACTCATTGGTCATTGACCCCAAGACTGTTCCCGGCTGCCTGGAAGTAACGGCCTGGACAATGGACGACCGGGAAATTATGGGCGTGGCGCATAAGACTTTGCCCGTTTGGGGGGTGCAATTCCATCCCGAGTCGATCTTGACCAAACAAGGCAAAAAAATCCTCGCCAATTTTTTAAAATTATAATGCGCGATTATATCCGGAAAATCCAGCAGGGGTCAAACCTTGGGCCTGATGAAATGACCGTTGTCATGGAAATCATCATGGCCGGCCGTGCCGCGCTGGATGATGTCCGTGATTTTCTCCTGGCGCTCAATGCCAAGGGGCCTACCGTTGAAGAAATCACCGCCTGCGCCTTGATCATGCGTAAATTCACGGTGCCGGTCAGGACCAAACATGAGGTGGTCCTGGACACCTGCGGCACCGGCGGGGACCATAAAGACACATTTAACATCTCAACGGTCGCCGCCATTGTGGTTGCTTCCTGCGGGGTGGTGGCGGCCAAACACGGCAACCGTTCGGTATCAAGCCTTTGCGGCAGCGCGGACGTGCTGGAGGCGCTGGGCGTCAATGTGCAAATGGAGGAGCGTTTTTTAAGCGAATGCCTGGATCAGATTGGGCTGGCGTTTCTTTTTGCCCAGCGCCTGCACCCGGCGATGAAGAATGTCGCGTCGGCGCGCAAAGAGCTTGGGGTAAAGACCATTTTTAACATCCTGGGGCCCCTGACCAACCCGGCCCGGGCGACCCATCAGGTGATGGGGGTGTACAGCCGGGACCTGACTGCGCCCATGGCGCGGGTGTTTCAGAATTTGGGGTTAAAAAAAGCATTGGTGGCGCATGGCTGTGATGGCATGGATGAAATCACCACCACGGGCAAGACTTTTGTCAGCGAATGGAACGGCCGGGAAATCATTTCTTATGACATTGACCCTCGGGAATTGGGGGTCGCGCCGGCAAAGATGGAAGATTTGATAGGAGGCAATATCAAGACCAACGCGGCCATTGCGATAAAAGTTTTAGAAGGAGAACCAGGCCCCCGGCGCGATATTGTCCTGGTCAATGCCGCTTATGCTTTGTATACGGCCGAAGCCGTGGAAAACTTAACGCGGGGAATGCGCGTGGCGGAACAGGCCATTGATTCCGGCCGCGCCCGCGCGAAGCTGGAAGAATTAAAGGAGTTTACCGACCGTGCCCGGTGATTTTTTAGAAAAAATAGCGGCGGAAAAATACGCGCTGTTAAAGCGCAGGGCCGCTTATTATGAAAATTTGAAGAAAAACCTGACCTCAAGGCGCCAGACGCGCTATGGCGTGTTTAAAAAGGCCGTATCCCGCCCGGAACAGCTCAATTTGATTGCCGAGATCAAAAAGGCCTCGCCTTCCGCGGGTCTTCTCAGGGAAGATTTTGAGGTGTTGAACATCGCCAGGATTTACGTTGAACATAAGGCCGCGGCGATTTCCGTGTTGACCGAAGAAAAATACTTTTTGGGCAAACTCGCGTATTTAAAAAGGGTGGGGGAAGAATTCCATGTGCCGACCTTGATGAAAGACTTTATTGTGCATGAATACCAGGTTTACGAAGGGGCTTTATACGGGGCCTGTGCTGTTTTATTGATCGCGGCCATGCTCTCGGACGCGCAGATGAAAGATTTAATGGACACCGCCCATGCCCTGGGCCTGGACTGCCTGGTGGAAGCGCATGATGAGCCGGAAATCGGCCGCGCGCTTAAAGCGGGCGCGGAAATCATCGGGGTCAATAACCGTAATTTACGGAGTTTAGAAACGAATGTTCAAAATTGCTTGAGGCTGATTCCCCGCATCCCTTCCAGCAAAATCATTGTCGCGGAAAGCGGGTTGAAAACGCGTGAGGACATGCGGCGGGTGCGTGAGGCAGGGGCCCACGCGGTCTTAATCGGCGAAACCTTCATGCGCGCTGAAAATATCGGCGCTAAAATAGAAGAGGTGATGAATGGTCAGGATTAAAATTTGCGGCATCACCAATGAAGCGGACGCGCTAAAAGCGGCCAAGTTAGGGGCATGGGCGCTGGGTTTTATTTTTTATAAAAAGAGTCCGCGGTTTGTTTCCCCGTTTAAAGCCAGGAAAATCATCGATGCCCTGCCCCCGTTTATCACGCCCGTGGGGGTGTTTGTCAACCATAATTTGGGCGCCATGCGCGACATTATCAACCATTGCGGCCTGCGCGCGGCGCAATTGCATGGGGATGAAGACCATCATTTCTGCCATCGCCTGCGCCGGTATAATGTCAAGATCATCAAGGCCTTTCGTGTGGGAGAAAATTTTGGCCCTAAAGACATCGGGCCCTTTAAGGCGGACGCGTATCTATTCGATACGGCGGACAAAGGCGTTTATGGCGGCACGGGCAAGGCCTTTGACTGGACGGTATTGCAGGCCGTAAAATCTTTAAACGTGCCGATGATCCTTTCCGGCGGTTTAAATAATCAAAATGTCATTGATCCGGTCAATGCCCTGAAACCCTATGCGGTTGACGTCAACAGTTCCGTTGAAGAAAGTCCGGGCAAAAAAGACGCCAGGAAAATGAAGGACTTTATCGACGTGGTCACCTATATCTCCGGTCCGCGCATTAAAGAATCTGCATGACCTTCCCTGTTCGATGGCGTACGCTTGAACAATCATTTTCTTAAAGTCCAAAGTATTCGTTGGAAGTTATTTGACGATACGTTAAGTACGTGTTAAATTTTATATATGAGCGGAGTTGAGAAAATCCTTGAAGGCGTCCTGCGTGGGACGAGTGACCAGAATATAGCTTTTGCAAGTTTGTGTTTATTATTGCGACGGGTCGGTTTTGAGGAGCGTGTCAAAGGCAGTCATCATATATTTACATGCGAAGGGGTCGAAGAGATTATCAATGTGCAGCCTCAAGGAGGCGGGAAAGCAAAGCCATATCAAGTTAAACAAGTGAGGAATTTAATTTTGAGATATAAGTTGGGAGGGAATATCCGATGAGCAAATTTAAATATGAAGTTATCATTTATTGGAGCCGGGAAGATAATGCATTCATCGCGGAAGTGCCGGAATTGCCCGGTTGCATGGCCGATGGCCGGACTTACCAGGAAGCTTTAGAAAATGTCGGTATAATTGCGCAGGAATGGCTGGAGACGGCTAAACAAAATGGCAGATCCATCCCCAAGCCTAAAGGCCGTTTAGTGTTTGCTTAAATTTAATATCCAGGCCTCATGACTTATTTAACCTCCGCTGAAGTTAAACACATCGTTCACTTATCCGGTGCGCATATACGGCTTTTTTTGGGCAATGCCAATCCGGATGATTTCACCGGCGAGTCAAAAAACGCCATTGCCGCCTTTCACCGGGGACCCGGCGAATTTTCCGATGAACGGATGCTGGAAAAAGGCGCTGATGCCGGCACCGCCCACCAACACGCGGTCCGCATTGAATTGCGCGGGGCGCATCCGCAAGGCGCGGCACAGGTGGCGGCCAAGGGCATTTGGGGTTTGGCCAGGGAAAAAACCATTGCCGTCTTGCGCGCGGAATTGGAACAACGCAACAGCGCAATCACTGTCCGCACGGCCGGGTCTTCTTCGTTTGAATTTAACCGCAGTGGCGTGGATAAAAGCCTGCCCCTGCGTTACATAGATGCGCGCTGGGATGAAATTTTAAATCAAATGGTTTATGTCCCCGGCCCTTTCATTGACAGCCGGTTGGATCGTGCTGTCATTGCCGCGGACGGGGACGGCACTATTTATGATGGCCCGGCCCTGACCCATTTGCCTGCCCTTAAAGACGGTCCGGTGCGCACGCCGCTGACGCGGTATTTGAAAGCGGGAGGTGTTTTTATGCTGGTGTCCGGCAATGATTTGACCCGCGCCTGGCGGCGCTTGCTGGATGGCCTGCCACCAGACATTTATCCCCGCCTTTTAATAGCGGCCAATGGCGGCGCTGACTTAGCGCGCATCGGCAAGGACGGCAGGGCGGAGTTTATCCATGATTACCGTTCTAAAGCATTAGAGATCGCCGCCGGTCCCAAAAATAAAAACGCTTTGGACATTGTGTATATAGGCGATGACCCAGGCCCCGACGGCAATGACCGGCCCGCGTTTGAAGCGGTGGGACAACAACGGGCCGTGGTGGTCAAGGATTTGAATGACACCAAATTATTTTTAGAACAGTGGATGCATGAGCGAAAAATTCATTCTGCCTAAATCTGAATCTCCCCGGATGTTCAATGCCATTGCCGGGCGTTATGATCTTTTAAACTCCCTTTTGTCTTTGGGCCGGCATGCGCGTTGGAGGCAACGGTTAAAAGAATTTTTACCTCCCGGCGGCAAATTAAGCGTTTTAGATTTGGCCACCGGCACCGCCGATGTTTTAATTACCCTGGTTAAAAACAACCCCAACATTGACCGCGCCATTGGGATTGATTTATCAGAGGGCATGTTGGAAATTGGAAAATCGAAA
>JACQQW010000071.1 GCA_016206745.1 Candidatus Omnitrophota bacterium
GGCGCGGGCAAGGGCGGCGAAATCCCCCGAGCCGCCTGAGGCCGCAATGGCCCCATCCTTGACCAATAAAAAATGCGTTGACCCTGGTTGTAATGCCGGTAAATTTTTAACAGGCACAAACACTTTCTTTGTTTCCATTCCGGCGGCTTTCTTAAGATAAGGTATCACATAACGGTATGCGCAGATCAACGTCGAGGCCGGATTTCCCGGTAATGCAAAAACCGCCTTGCCTGTCTTTGTGGTCCCGAACCAAAAAGGTTTACCCGGCTTTTGGGCCACTTTATGAAACAATACTTTAACGCCTAAATCAGCCAATACCTGGGGCACATAATCAAATTCCCCCATGGACACGCCGCCGCTTAAGACCACAATATCGTACCGCTTTAAAATCTTCCGTATATTCGACCGCAAAATATTTTTATCATCCGGCAAATGCATCCTGTCGGCCTGGGCCAGGCCGCTTTGAATAAATAAACTCTGCAAGGCATAAGAGTTGGACAAGCGGGTTTGATGGGATTTAATAGGACGACCGATGTCCACCAATTCATCGCCGGTGGCAATGATGGCCATTTTAGGTTTTGCGCTGACTTTTAATTGCATTTTGCCGGCGGACACGGCCAGGCCCACTTGGGGAGGGTCCAGTCTGATGCCTTGAGGCAAGAGCATATCTCCCTTGTTGGCGTCGGCGCCTTTGCGGCGGATGAATTGCCCTGGATTGATCTTAGGACCTTGTTTTAAATGGACAATCTCCCCTTCAATACTCACCTGTTCAATAGGAATAATACAATCGCAGTTCTTGGGTATAACTGCGCCGGTCATGATCTGCATACAATGAATTTTATTTTTTAAAACGGCAGGTGGTTCCCCGGCGGCAATGACGCGCTCAATATTAAATTCACGCGCCCCCCGCCGCCAGGCCGCAAACGCGATCGCGATACCATCCATCAAGGCCTTGTCAAAAGGCGGCTGGTCGCGGTCGCTTTCAATGTCTTCGCGCAAAACACATCCATATGCCTGTGGCAAGGCGCAGGCCTTGACCGGTAAAAGTTTCGCCGTATTTAAAATAATTTTTTCAGCTTTTATGACGGAGATCATAAACTTTAATAGTGACCGCTAGAAATATTATCTCACAGACAACATAGGCAAGCAAAGTATTGGCCACACCGGAGGTGAAGCCGTAGGAGTGCAGGCCGATGTTTAAGAGGTTGACCCCAAACCAGGCCCACATGACCACCACCATCCCCAGCACCGTGCCGGCGGCCATGCCCACGGGCCCGATCATTTTGGCGATGCGGGCATGAAAGAGCATGGCGCTCCACAGCACAATCATCAAGGCCCCGTTTTCCTTGGGGTCCCAGCCCCAGAACCGTCCCCAGCTCTGGTCCGCCCAAATGCCGCCCAAATTGGTCCCTAAAAAAGTCAACGTCAATGCCAAACCCAAAATGCCCATCATCACGGCATAGGTATTGCTCAAAACCTCCTGTTTTTTGTTCAGCGCCGCTTGGACCAGCCAAATGTGCCCTAAAATCCCGGCCACACAGGCGGCCCCATAGCCCATGGTGATGGTGGTCACATGCGTAGCCAGCCAAAAATTGGAATTGAGCACGGCAACAAGCATTTTTAAGGTATCGCCCTCCGCGCTGTATTTGGAGGCGATAAATAAAAGCACGGTGCCGCTGATGCCGGCAACGACAAGGCCCAGCCATTGCTTGTTGAAACGTTCAATTAAAATCCCTAAAACCACCGTTATTAGAGCCACAAAAACGAATGTTTCATAAAGGCTGGACACCGGCGGACGGCCCATAATAATGATCCGCGCGGCTAAAGCAGACAAATGTGGAATAAACCCGGCGATAATGACCGCCCAGGCGCAGGCATAACACCAACGGCCGGCAAAAATAAATGAGCCCACAAAAAAGGCCAGCGCGAACATATAAAAAATCTTGGCCAGCAGAAAAGGCCTCCACCCGTGATAGGCCAGTTCCAATGGAAACTTATTGATTTTTTTGATGTCCCCGGATGAGAGGCGGCCATGTAAAATTTCCAAATAGGCTTGGCCGGCCATGTCAAATTCAAGCTGTTCTCCATTCCAATATGCCACGGCCATATTACGCCACAAATCCACCAATTGCCGCGTGCTGGTTTTAGTAAAATCTTTGGCGATGGCGTCCCAGGGACTTAACCAGGTGTTTGGATGGCCGCTTTGCGGGACCAATGCCAGGGGCAGATTTTTATAATTTAATGACCAATGGAATAAATTAGACAGTAATTGCACCGTCTGCCGCTCTGCCATTGTCCATTGGCCGCGGTCTTTTTGGTCCACGTCCGCGATGGCGGCGCGGATATCGCCGGCCCGCAGGGCAATGTCCAAAAAACTAAATTGGCTTTGGTCCGGCGGCAAATGCAAATATCCGGCGGTGTATTTGTCCTCAATGGTGAAATCCTCGTGCGCAAACGCGAAAAGAAATTCCTGGGAAAGTTTGGCGTATAAACGCGCATTCTCAAAGACCCGGATGATTTCCATCTCCACGATGCCGCGCTCTTTTTCCGGGATGTTTTGGGCGGCCTGGGCCAGTTCCAACAATTTAGGGTAGGCCTTCTCAATCTGCTGAAAACTATAGCGGCGATGCGCGTCGGGCCCAAGGCCTAAAGCGGCCGGAATGTCCTGGTGATTGATCAAGAAAACCTTGTCCGCCTTTGTGCCTTCAGGCGCGAATAAAAGGGCGGCAAACCAGGCAATGGCGGGCCTGCGTTCATAGGTGTCTTTGCCGGAAAACTGGATCAATAAATTGCGGGCATAAGTGTCCAAAGGCTTGACGCGGCCATTGTCCAAAACAGGCATTTGGCCAAGCGTTTGATAAGATTTTACTCCTTTGGCTTTGAGCGGCTGGCCGTTTAAAGGGCAAATGGCCTGGGCTAATGCCAGGGGCGCGGCCATTAGTAATACGAAGAATACCCCCTCCCTAACCCTCCCCGCAAGGGGGAGGGAATATATGTAGTAAATTAATCTTTTCATATTCTTTTCCGGCGGAAAGCCGCCATCAAGAAATGCACAGTCAATCCCAAAAATACCGTAAAACAGGCGATATACGGTAAAATCCGGCCCGCGTTCCTGACCACGGCCAGGGTCGAATATTTACGGCCCATGGCATCAATGTCATAAGACGCCTGATAAAACGTATAATCTTTATCGCGCAAAGGATTGTTCATGTAAATGCGCGCGTCCCGTTTGGCATCCGGTTTGATGATCTCAACGGCGCTTTCATAACTCTTGGCCACGTCCGTGCCGGGATGGAATTCCACTTTAAATTCTTTTAAACGCAAGGTAAACGGCAGTGGATAACGCTTATGGCGCAAGCTGGAATAATGGTCTCCGGTCTTGACCGGCAGAGATTCAGGCGCGCTGGATTTCATGTCCGCCACATCATAGGCCGTCACATGGCGTTCATTGCCGCTTTCTTTCCAGGAAGCAA
>JACQQW010000046.1 GCA_016206745.1 Candidatus Omnitrophota bacterium
CCCCAAGTCAAAGACTTAGGCTCTGTGGCCGACGGCATCATCGTCGGCAGCGCCATCATCAAAGAAATCGAAAAAAATACCGGACGCCCTGATTTAGTCCATGCCGTATCCCGCTATGTTGCTTCTCTTACGGAGGTTTTAAAATAAGATGCGCCGCATTACCCAATTGCCCAACCACATCCGTGTCGTCACCGAACAGTTAAAAGACCGGGACAGCGCTTCCATAGGCATTTGGTTTTCCGCCGGGGGGCGGTATGAACAGAATGCCGATAAAGGCGTGGCCCATTTCCTGGAGCACATCGTTTTTAAAGGCAGCCGTAAATATTCCTGCGATGAGATCAAGCAATTGGTCGAAGGGGTGGGCGGCAGCCTGAACGCTTTTACCGGGGAAGAAGAGACCTGTTATTATGCCAAGGTGCCGGCCCGGCATTTGGCCCGCGCTTTTGACGTGCTGGCGGACATCAGTTTTTTTCCTGCCATTACCGCCAGGGATCTGGAAAAAGAACGCGCCGTGATCCTGGAAGAAATCAAAATGTACCGGGACCTGCCGCAATATTATGTGGGCGAGCTTTTGGAAGAGCTATTATGGCCGGACCATCCTTTGGGCAAAAGTTTGGCCGGCACGCCGCAAACGGTCGGGGCCCTGCAGGTCAAAGATGTGCGCGCCTTTCATGACCGGTTTTACGCGCCGCAGAATGTGGTGGTTTCCGCCTGCGGACAGGTCAAGCATGATGATTTGGTCGCTTTGGCGCGGCGTCAATTAGGCCGCTTAAAAGCAAATGACAAGATGGGTTTTATGACCGCCCGCCGGGAACAAGACCGGCCGGCGGCCCGCTTATACCATAAAAGCACCGAGCAAATGCATCTGGCGCTGGGCTATTTGGCCTATGAAACCAACCATCCCGACTATTATGTCCTGGCGCTGTTGAGCATTATTTTAGGCGGCAACATGTCCAGCCGGCTGTTTAATGAGGTGCGCGAAAAGCGCGGGCTGGCCTATTCCGTTTCCAGCGGCATCAAAGGCCTGGATGATACCGGCGTGTTTATGATCCGGGCCGGAGTGGACAATGCCAAAATTGTCCCTGCCCTGGATTTGATCCTGAAGGTGCTCAAGAAAGTCATCGCGCGGGGTATCAGCGCGGATGAGTTTAAACGGGCCAAGGATTATTATTTGGGGCAGTTTTTATTGGGCCTGGAAGACACCCTGGACCACATGCTCTGGGTCGGCGGGGCGGTGATCAGCAATGACCAGGTCAAAACCATGCAGGATGTGGTGCATAAGATTGAAGCGGTCAATCTGGCAGACATCAAGCGCGTGGCGCGTCACGTCCTGGCGCCCAATCGCCTCAATGCGGCCATTATCGGCCCTCTGACGGCCGCGCAAGAAAAGGAAATTAGAAACATCGCTGGTATCGTTTAATCCTCTGCCTGAAACCCTTCCTAAATAATTTGTATTACAATTGATGAAACCTATCAAGAGGTATATATTATTTAATATACTTTAAACCACAGATTTTTTAGGTAAATTATATGCGCAGGTTTCTGGTTTTATTTTTTTTCATGACATTGTTCCATGCGCCGCTTTTGGCCGAGGATAAAGGCCAGATCATTAATGTTAACCAGAATTACCAAATCGTTTTTACTGACCTCGGCAGTCACGTGCTCAGGCAGGGCGATATCGTTAAAGTGTTTTTTAACGGAGATGATTTTATTTATCTGCAGGTTTTAGAGTCTTCAACCATTTTGTCCAAGCTTGGCCCGGTGCAAGCGGATGGTTATAAGACCAATTTCAAAGATCTGCAGCGGCTTTCAGTGGGCAATCCGGTGGTTAAAGTGACTGAAGCATCTGAAGAAAAAACCGTTCATCCGGATAATGCCGGTGTGCCTAAGAATGTTGTTGATGCTGTCCCTAATGAAGTGGAAATTCAAAGATTGAAAAAAGAACTTAATGAGGCCAGGGCTGAAATTAAGCGTCTGGAAGAGGCGGGTAAATCGGCGCAAGCCGGGAACAATGAAGAAAGCATGCATCAAGAAAAGTCTGAAAATCTTAAGGAAGTTCTTTCGCAATTAAAAACGCGGCTTGGGCGTATGGACCAGATCATTAATCAAAATTGAGGCAAAGATTTAAAGGTGAATACTTGGTTTAAACATTTTGGTGTTTTTATTATCGGATTATTTTGGGTCCACACTGCCGGCTGGACCCAAGATGTCGTGATACCTCTTTCCATCCCAATAAAATCTCAAGATCAGGTCGCTGACCTGCAGAAGAAATTAGAAGCACGAAAGACCGCCCTTGAAGATCTCAGTATAAAAAATGCCAAACTCGAACAGGAATTATTTGACATGGTCTCCGGGGATTTCCAGCCCCAGGCCAAAGAGGTGCTTGAGAAACACTTTGAAGATGAAAAAACAAAATTGGAAGACCAAATTGCCGGTTTAAAGGAGAAACTTGCGCGGGCAAAGCAACCGCTACAAGTGAAAATCGATCAATTAGCCAGGGACCTTGATAAAAAAGACCTGGAGCTTAAAGGCATACGCGAGCAGCGCGACCAGGCGCAAAAATCATTATCAGTGTCGGAATCAGACCGCACAGCCAAGGACAAAAGGATCTCAGAATTACTTGCGGCCACCGGGCAAGTTCCCTTTAAGATCAACGAAGCGAAGCAACCGCTGGAAAAGAGGATTGATGAATTAACGGGGAGCGTCAGTGAAAAAGAAAAACAAATTGCCCAATTGCGGCAGGGCATAGACAAGACCGGCAAAGATTTGACGGCAATGGCCAAAGAAAAGCGGGAATTGGAACAAGTGCTACAACAAACGCAGGAATCAATTCCAGTTAAGATCAGTGAAACCAA
>JACQQW010000064.1 GCA_016206745.1 Candidatus Omnitrophota bacterium
GGGCCCCCTGGAAGGCGGACCAGTCTTTTTCCCGGCGAGGCAGCACATGGTCCACGCCCGCGGATTTAAATGCTTCCATGGCCTGCGCGGTGGTCAACAGGCCCGTTTGAACAATGATGGCCGTGGAGGGGGACGCGGCCTTGATTTGCCCGGCCAGGGCCGCGCTGTCCGCGTCGGGCAAAGTGGCTGAAAGCACAATCACATCCGGCTTATGCTCCAAAACAGCTTCCATGGCCTTAAGGCCACAGGAAACCACTACGATATTCTTCAATGTCAATGATTCCAAAAACCCTGCCATTTTAGGGGCGTACACCGGGTGCGCGTCAATGATCATGATCTTGGCATTCATGGTTTCTTCCGCCGCTGTTGATACTGCCCGCGATAAACGCCGGGGGTCTTCTTGACCTGACGTTTAAAAGCCCGCATAAACGATTCCGGGTTCTCATAACCGAGCTGGTAGGCGATTTCACTGACATCCAGCGACGACCGGCGCAGCAAATCCATCGCCTTTTCCATCCTGACTTTTAGTTTATACCCCCTGAAACCATACGGGTCATATCTGGTAAAAAGGCGGCCCAGATATTGAGGTGAAAGGCACATTTCTTTGGCGATGTATTCCAAAGAGGCATTGGTATAATTGCGCTGGATAAACTGGCGTATGCGCTCCATCTGTGTTTGGGGATCCCGCGCGCAATGGTCATAACGGGATTTTTCTTTAAGTATGAGCTTCACCCGCTCTCTAAGCTGATGGACATCAAATGGTTTTTCAATATAATCGTCGGCATGCAAACGCAAAGCTTCCACTACAATGTCCTGGCTGCCATGGGCGGTGATGATCATGACCGCCATGTCTTCTCTTGCGCCTTTCAGCCGCTGTAATAATTCGATCCCGTTGAGGCCTTTCATGCACACATCCACCATCGCCAAATTGACTTCATTGGGACCGGACAGGAAGTCCAGCGCCTTTTGAGGGTCCAAAAATGAAATCAATTGATGTTCGAATAAAACCGCTTTCAGGCTCTGATGGATCCGCGGATCATCATCCACCACCACAATTTTCTCAGAAATCATCCCACACCTTTTCCCAGATGTTCACGCGTATAAACCGGCAAAAACACGCGAAAAGCCGCCCCTTTTCCAATTTCACTGCTGACCTCTATACGGCCGCCGTGTTTATGGACAATATCCCGGCAAATGGCCAGCCCCAAACCCAGACCGGTATCTCTGGTGGTGAAAAACGGGTCAAAAATCCGCGCCAAATGTTCCGCAGCAATGCCTTCGCCTGAATTGGCCACTTCAAAACCCGCCGTCGTATTTCTCACCCAAATCTCCCCGCCGATGGGCGCGGCCTCCACCGCATTGGCAATTAAATTGACGATCACCTGTTTGATTTTACCTTCATCCGCCCAGACCAGAGGGGCCGCATCAGATGTCTGGACATGAAAATGCACCCCCCGTTTTTCTACTTTCAATTTGGCTAAAAAAACCACCTCCTCGATGAGCGCATTGAGGTTGACGGGGGCAAAATCCAAAGGCATTTGCTCGCGCGCGAAATCCATCATATTGCGCAGCATCTCATTCCAACCGTCCAATTCTTTGGCGATCGTTTTCGTCGCATCCTGCACAAAAGCTTTGTCTTTATGGCGCTGGGGCATCAATTGCACGAAAGCCTTGACCAGCACCAGCGAATTCTTTAATTCATGCGCGATGCTGGCCGCGGATTTACCGACGATAGACAATCGCTCCATCTGACGGGCTTTCTTGAGCTGCACGGTCATATGGTTAAATGCGAACTTCAGGCGGCCGATCTCGTCCCGGCGGTGGATCGGCAAAGAAACGGACAGGTCCCCCTTGGCCAGGCGGCGCGTGGCCTCGATCATCTCATGCATCGGACGGCTCATCCACTGGGCAATGATAAACCCGATCAAGGCCGCCGCCAACACACTGAAGACCACCAAAATCCAGGAATGGTAATGCATAAGCCTCACAAAGGCAAAGGCCTCCCGGTACGGCTGGGCAAGGATCAAGCCCCATCCTAAAGAAGTGATCGGAGAATAGGCAACGATCCATTTCTGCTTGCGGGCATCGAGCACGGTGCGGGCAGCGTTTCTGCCCAGTTCCAAATCGCCCAGCACCTCCGGATAGGTAAACGTATTATTTTTCAGCACTTCCTTCTTGTCCGGGTGGGCCAGGATGCGCCCGTATTGGTCAACCAAAATAGCGCGGCTTTGCGGCCCGAATTGAATTTGGTCCACCACATCCCAAACACCCCGCAAACTATACTCGGCCGTCAATAGACCCTCCACCTTGCCGTAACGGCGGACAGGGACAGACATATCCATGACCGGCACATGGTCCGAAGCGGTGCGCACCTTCGAAACCCAACGGTTTTCACCGCGCCAGAGGCCAGGCACATCCGCATTCAACTCTTTGACCTGGGACGCAGCCAAATCGGAACATGCCACAGGGCGCCCTTTTGAGTTCACAGAACAAATACGCCTCAAAGAAGGATATTTTAAAGACAATGCCACCACCGCGGTTTCCTGACGCCATGCGTCCGCGTGCAAAGTGCCTAAAATGGAGGCCGTGGCCTCCAGGGCCCGGAAAGCCCCTTCATATTCATTCAATACTTCACCGGTGGCATGCAAGGCAATTTGCTTTAGATCACGGCTGACGGTCTCTTCGATGGTTTTTTGGCTGGTGTGAATGAGCAATGTCCCTAAAATAACCAAAGGGACAATCATCAGCCCCAGGAGGATAAAAAAAATCTGCTGCCATAAGCGCCGGGGGACCCACTTATAAATGTGCATAGGGGGCATGAGTTTATTTAAATTGCTCATAGCACAGTCTACTATAAATCCCCTCCTGACTCAAAAAATAACCGCGCCCCCTTTTTATTGAAACGCGACTGGTATTCCTGTTTGATGATTTCAGGCGCCATTTTATTTAAATAGGGTTTGTGGCAGGTCGGGGTCCGAAAATTCCGGTTCTTTAAAAATGAAGATAAACGGCAACCCCCTGAACACATGGGCATATAGGTGCAGTCCTGGGGGCATTGATTATAAACGTCCAAATGTATGAACGTCTGGTGCTGCCGGTTATAGTCATTGTCCCTGACATGGCCGGTGGACAGTTCCGGATGGCCGAGCATGGAGTTGCATTTAAAAATACGGCCTTGCTGGTCAACGGTGACCCCGGCCTCATTGCGCGTCACCGGGCACACGGATGTGGACATGCCGCTTTTCATTTCCAGGCCGTAATGGACCATCAATTCCCGGATGCGGCGGTTGGCCTGCACCAGCGCGTCATCTTCATAGTTGCACATGCAATGGGAGTTTTGGATTTTCTCGGTTTCCCCTTTGGCCCCCAGGGTCGCGTGTATGGGCGAAAAAATAAAACGGCCCAGTTTATGCAAAATGCCTTTATCTTTGCAGTAGGCAAACAATTTCTCGATGTGGCGCACGTCCCCCTTGTCAAAGCTGACCGATATTCCAACAGGCAGCTTGACGCATGAAGCGGTGATATTATTCATAATCACTTCAAACGTACTGCCGCCGCCGCGCAAAGGACGGTGCTTGTCATGGTCTTCCCCGACCCCATCGACGGAAATGCGCACCTGGTCCAGGCCCAGTTCCAAATAACGGTCCACCAGTTGGGGCGTCATCAAATAACCGTTGGTTTGCATCATGAATTTAAATTCCATGCTCCGGTTTTTACACCACTCCTGCATGGAAGCGGCGATATATTCCAACACGGGTTTATTGAGCAAAGGTTCTCCGCCGTAAAAATTCAAATACAGGCGGCGGTATCCCAGTTTAAGGACCTTGGCCTTGAGCCAGTCCATGGTGTGGTCGGCCGTTTCCATCGACATTTTTTCATTGACGCGCGAACTTTCCTCAAAACAATACACGCATTTGAAATTACAGGCATAGGTGGTCAAAATGGTCGCAAAACAGCAATCGGTATTGACGCTGTATTTGATCTGGCCCATGTGCGCTTTCAGGCGGGTAAAATCTTCCGTTTCGTCATGCGCCAGGATGCCCATCTTATGCAGCCCGATGACATCGTCCGCGTATTGGAAACGCAAACGGAAATATTCCGCGCTGTCAAAATGGTCGATGAGGTCCTTGAGTTCATGGTTAATCTTGACCATGGCCTGGGAACGGGTGTTATACAGCAAATATTCACCGGGATCAGGATAATCAGGAATGATGATGGTATGAAAAGAAAATCGCATAAACACCCCTTCAAAGATCACCCGTTAAAAAATACGCCGGGGTGAATACCACCCCCGGCGCGGGTATTCCTGTTAGCACTGTTTTATTGCGTGGGAAATTCCAGACTTTCCGACCCTGGCGGCCAGCAGCAATTTAATGCGGCCATTTGATTGATGTCATCTGTGCCGTAATTAAGAATTTCCATAGTTTCACCTCCTTTCCTGAAGAATATACCAATGTTTAATCAAATAATCCGGCATATGTGGAGAAAAAAATATATCCATATTTTGAATACGGGTACTGACCGCATGAAACGTGGTCAGAAAAAATAAAAAACAGGCGGGCTGGTCATCATAAATCAAAGCATGCATTTTGCGGTATAGATCCGCGCGCTGCTGTCCATCTTTCAGCATACGCCCTTGCTCAAACAATTGATCGATAACGGCATCTTCATAAGACCACAAACGCCCAAATTCACTGGAGGTTGAATACCAACTACGGGCCATATCCGAAGGATCATTGCCGTTCCCCAGGAACATCCGCAGCCACATTTGGGGTTTGACTCGCGCTATATAATCCTGAGTGAGCTGGCTTTCATCATCGTAAAACACAATTTTCAAACCTATGCCAATCTCGGATAATTGCTGGCGCAAAATAAGCGCCATTTGGCGGCAATCCGGACGGTTGTGGTTAACCAGCATGGTTAAAATTAATGGCCGCCTTCCTTTTCTAAGAATCCCATCATCTCCTAAGTTCCACCCGCGGCCTGCCAATAATAATTTGGCCCGTACAGGATTATAGGAAGCAGGTTCGACCTCGCTGTTAAATCCCGGAGATTGCGGGAAAAAAGGGCCATTGCTTTCTATTCCGTTGATCCCAACCGACTGCATCAAGGCCTGACGGTCTATGGCATAGCCCAGGGCATGGCGCAGATCGCGGTCATATAAAATGGGATCGTGCGTATTATAAACAACCGCGAAATACATGCCGCTTGGGATCTGATAGGTCTTAAATGCCGGGTCTTTGCTTAAAACTTCATAATCTTGACGGTTAAGGAATTTAGCCAAATCCAATTCCCCCCGCATCAACGCCGCCCATAATGCGGCATTGTCCGCGTAAACCTTAATGACAATCTTGTCTAAAAAAGGCCGCCCTTCAAAATAATTGGAGTTGGCCGCTAATTCTATTTCCTGATTTGAACGGTCCCATCGTTTAAAAACAAACGGTCCTGTACCGACAGGATGATAATTAAAAGATGAATCTGTCAAATGCGTTCCTGAAAAACCATGCGCGGGAATGATGTACCGGATCATTTTCCTCAATAAAAACGGATACCTTTGCTTTAAAACCACCCGGAATACATGCCGGTCGACCGCTTCAAACCGGTCGACCAGAGTAAAATCGGATTGGTAAATCGAAAATCCCGTCCCCTGCTTCATTTGATCATAAGTAAATTTTACGTCCTGGGCCGTGCATTCATGGCCGTCATGAAAATAAACCTCTTCCCTTAAATAAAAAGTATAGATCAACCCGTCTTCCGAAATGTCCCACGATTTCGCTAAATTCGGCTCAACCAAACCATTGGAATTAATGCGCACCAACCCGTCGAATAATAAAGGAATGATGGCTGCGGAAACGCTATGGGAAGTCAACACCGGATTAATGATCGTCGGAGGGTTGATGGTCCCCCACACCATGGTCCCGCCGTAACGGGAATGCTTTGCCGGGGGAATATAGGCGGGCTGCTGAACATCCGAAGATAGTGAGGTTAACAGTATAGTCATTATGAATAGCGGGACACTTTTGAATATATTCATACTTTATCAAAACCAGGCGGGCTGAACATGACTTTATAACACTTAAGACTGACATTTTATGACTTTAAAAGTTGACCGATACCCCGCCCTCAACATAGCGGCCGGGCAGAGGGTAAGTGGGCGAAGACAGGTGCTGGCTGTTGGTGATATTATAAAGGTTGAAAAAAATTTCCATGTCCACGTCCCTTAAAACATCGGGAATGTTCTGGTTGAGGCGAATGTCGAAAATGGGTCTGTGGTCCTTGGCCTGATCAGGAGATGAACTCCACCGGTTATAATACCCTTGCAGATAAAATGTCAGGCCAAACGGCCAGGCATAGGATGAACCCCATTTAAAACTTTCCCGGGCCGTCCCCGCGTCCCGGACAATCTTTTTTGTCTGCACATCCCGCACATCATTGAACGTTGCTGCGGCAAACGAACGCCACCGCTCACCGAAAACATAATCCATACGGACTTCTCCTCCCTGCCGGACAAATTTCTTAAAATTACGGCTTTGCCGGATAAGCCCGACAGTTGGAACCGTAGAAATCGCATCCTTGACGTCCGAACGGTACAGATTAAGCGCTCCTTTAAGCCCATGGACAATCAACGGGCCTTCAACACCAATTTCATAAAGCATGGCCCTTTCCGCTTTTAAGTCCGGATTAGGCGCCACTCCCTGGTTGGGATCATCATTGTAAAGCCACAATAAAGGCGGGGCGCTGAAAACCCTGGAGGCCCTGGCCCGTACCCGCCCCGTTTCCCATCCCGGCACATGGTACACCAGGCCAAAACCGGGACTCAGTTGGGACCCAAAATGGCTGTTGCGGTCATAACGCAGCGCCGGAATAAAATCCCAATCCCCCGCCGCCCAAGCCAAATTGGCATAGGGCGACTGCGCATTGACCTTGTGCTTTGGTAAGATAATTGCTTGATTTAAGCGCATGCCAGTCAAAATCCATGCCCATGGTCAATGTCCGGTCGCTGTGCCATTCATACACATCATTGAAACTCAGGCCCTGGTAAAAATTATGGCTGACGGTGGAAGAGACCCTGGCACCGGTCGATGAATTATACGTGTCCGTTGTAATGTCCTGGTCATTGTATTTGTAGGCGGTGCTCACACGATGCTCCATTGTATCGGTCTTCAATTCCACGGCCCCGTAACGGGAAATATAAGGCTGGTCGAAAATACGGCCGGCATTGGTGGGACCATAACGCAACTGCGCGCCGCTGTAACCAAAACTCGCGCTTATGTCCGTCGATGGATTAAAATCGTATTTGACCTTGGTAAAATTCTTGATCTCCTGCGTGCGGGAGTCCGCTAAATGCCCGTCCGCATGCAAAAAACTGCCGAAGGCGGAATAGCCCGCGGCCCCTGCCTTACCATCAAGCTCAAGGCTGTTTTTGGCCGCGGCAAATTGGGCAAAGCTGGTCGTCAAACGGCCATGCGGCTTGGGGCCGGTGCCGGGCGGTTTGGTGATAACATTGATCACTCCACCGAGGCTCGACCCCCATGCGCTGGAATCCCCTCCTTTGATCACCTCCACCTGCGCAACATTCTCGAGGGGAATCCGGCTTAAGTTCGCCTGTCCGGACAATTGCGTATTAAAAGGGATGCCGTCCACCATGACCAGGACCTGGCGCGAATTAGAACCGCGGATGGAGACTGCGGTGGCCTGGCCAAACGGCCCGTTATTTTGAATGTCCACCCCGGGCATGTAATTGAGAGCCTCGGCCAGATTCCGGGCGGGCAGCCCATGCAAATCTTCCGCGGTAAAAACTTCCACCTGGCCGGCAATGCGGCTGGAAGGCACGGGGGAACGGCCGGGGGAAACAACAATCGGATCCAATAAAATCCTGTCGTAGTCCGCCTCCTTGGACCACGCTCTATCGACCGGGCAAACAGTGCAGTAAAAAATCATCACGCCATACAAAAGAAAAACCAGGCCTTTCATCAAAAAAATATGACCATAGAGAGTCACTCTGCCTTCACTTGCCGGCCCATCAAGTCAGCCATGGCTTTGCGGGGATTTTTTCGTTGAAAAATAATCTTATACACCTGTTCCACGATGGGCATGGGAATTTTTCGCGCGCGGCTTAGGCGATAAACGGCCTTGGCCGTCACAACGCCTTCGGCGATGGCATGCATTTTCCCTAATATGGATTTAATGCCCTTTCCCCTGCCTAAAGCTTCACCAACGGTGCGGTTGCGGCTGCTGGGGCTAAAACAGGTGGTTGCCAGGTCCCCCAGGCCGCTTAAACCATAGAATGTTTCTTTGCGGCCGCCTAAGGCAATGCCCAAACGGGTGATTTCCGCCAGCCCGCGGGTCAAAATGGCCGACTTGGCGTTGGTGCCCAGCCCCAAACCATCACACACCCCGCAGGCAATGGCAATGACATTCTTGACACTGCCGCCGATCTCAACCCCGGCGACATCCGTATTGGTATAAATACGGAACGCGGCGGAATGAAACACCTTTTGAATGGCCCTGGCCAAAGACAGATCGGCACAGGCGACCACTGCGGTGGTCGCTTTGCCCGCCGCTGTTTCTCCCGCGATGGTCGGCCCCGAAAGGACCGCCAGGGGCACTTTGCCCAAATGCCGCTCTATCATTTGCGTCATGCGCCCAAAGCTCTTGGGATGTATGCCTTTAATGACGCTTAAAAATATTTTCGCGCGATAGGCCGTGGTTTTAATCTTGGCCAAAGTCCCCTGTAAATATTCCGACGGGCAGGCCAAAACAACCAAATCACCGGGACCAATGGCTTGATGGATGTCGGCCGTTAAAAACACCGACGGCGGGATTTTATGGCCGGGCAGGAATTCTTTATTCTCACGGGACGCGGCCATGGCGGCGATATGGCCGGCAAACGCGCCCCACAGGGTGACTTTATACCCTTTTTGGGCCAAATGGATGGCAAGCGCCGTGCCCCACCCGCCATCACCGATGATGCTTATGGACTTAATGGGATTGCCGCGCATTAACGGTTTACCTTATATAAAGCAAAGACCTCATTTTGATACATTTTTGCCAAAACTGGATTCGCTTCCCTGGGTTGATAATAATTCATAAACACAATATAGTCCACTTTATATTTGAAGATCGCGTTAATTAAGGCATGGTCAATGCTTTGATTGGTCATGACCTTGAATTCTTCAATGTCTTTGATCCTTTTACGCCACTCCACCGCCGCGTTATAATCAAAGCCGATGATCCCGCAATCCCGGTAACAGGCCAGGATTTTACGTTCCGAATAAATCCTGAAACCGCCGGTTTCCGTGTCATAAGGGGCCAGGATCAGGGCGTCTTTAGGGGTGTGGGCGCGGACATGCTTTTGCATGTCCACCCAGTTGCGGTGCATCTGCCAAAGGCCGGCGCCGGATTTTCTGGCTTGTATATACTGATAATGATAAAGGGTAAAACTGATAAAACTCGCCGCGATCGGCAAAATAATGAACGCCCGGCGCAGCCACGGCCATCGGGGCCTGTAATGAAGCCCAATAAATAAAACAATAAACAAAGCCGGGACATACGCGTATTTCTTTAATTTCAAAATGAAAAACTCCAGGCCGTTAAAACCTGCCAGTAACAAGAACATTCCGGCAAACAATACCTGCCATGGCTTTCCTTCCTTCGCCAGCCGGCAGGCAAACACGGTGGCGTATCCCATCAGCATAAAGCGCGCGAATTGTTCATTGCGCAATAAATTCAGGTCCACCACAAACCGGCTGGGGACAATGTAAGAGAAAACAAAAGAAACCAAAATCAAAACATACGCCACCGCGACCAGGGCGCGCAATTTCTTATCGCTTCTGGCCTTTGGCTCAAGAACGCATAACAGCGCGTACAGGCCTAAAAGGAACAAATATGGCCCCAGCCGTCCCAGGACAAAGGCGGTATTTTGAAACGCTTCATTGAGCGGCAAGGTCCAAAACAAGAAATTCTGCTGGCAAGAAATTAAATACAAAGGCATCCATTCACCCACCGGCACGTGGCCGGACCTTGCCAAAGATTTTGGGATTTGCCAGAGTAAAAAAGGCAGGGCAAACAAGGCAAACGCAAGGCCAGCCTTGGCGGCCATCGGCCAACGGTCTTTGCGGCAAAACAACAAAAACGCCAGCATATACAGCATGGGAAACAAACTATAAATGGCGTGGAAGTTGGCCCCCAGCCCGAAGAGCATGGCCGCCAGAATGAAACGCTCCCGGTAAAAATAATAAAACCCGCCGAACATGAAAATATAGCTGAACTCCTGGTGGGAAAAAGTGCGGTACAAGAATTCCTCAGTGCGGCCCATCAGAACGAACATCAGCACGGCCATGGCCGCCGCCCATTTTTCCCCGGCGATCCATTGCCATAAACGGTATACCCAATACAACATCATATACCGGGAAATTAAAAACAAGACCAGATAGGCCGCCGGGACCTGCGCGGTGCTGATGCACTTGGCCAGGATCGGATACAAATACGAAGAGAATTTCCCGGCCAGGCCCTCCACGTAATAATCGCCTTTATATAGGGAAGGGTCAATGAGGTGTTTAAGCAGGGGGATTTCTAAATGCTGGTCGTCCCAGGCGTAAATGTAACTGTTGGTCAACAGGTAGGCAATTAAAAAAAGCAGGGCGGCAAACCAGTCGCTTTGAAGAAATTTCTTCATCGCCAGATGAAAATTTCCCGCCAAATTTCAAACATGTACGCCGCCCCCCATTTAAGGACCTGCAATTTGCGCTCCCCGCCTTCGCGGGCGGGTTCATCGCCGGGGATTTCCGCAATTTTTAACTTGCGCTTGGCGGCGCGGATGGACAAAAGCGGCTCCCAGCTGATTTTGGTCTTAAACAGGTTTTCTTCAAAGGCGTAGCTGGCGTCTTTGTCCAGGTCCAGATCGTAAATCAATTGCTTTTTATACGCGCGGTAAATGACCATGGCGTCGGTGTACCGGGCCCGGTGCAGGAGGTTGATCGACGCGGTGAACAGCCAGTTGCCGAAACTTGTGACCGCGTCGTCATCATAGCTTTTGGCCCCGGCCGCGTAACGCGACACAATGACCATGTCATGACCCTCTTTGAGTTTATCAATGCAGACAGGGATCAACTCCGGGATGGAATTTCCATCGGGACTGAAAGTCAAGATCACATCGCCTTTGATGAAGGCAAGGGCATCCATGTAGGCCCCGCGGATCCCGGGGCTTTTCTGCATCACCACATCGTAGCCCATGGCGCGGGCGATGCCGGGGGTGCCGTCTTTGGAATTGCCGTCAACGACCAGGATTTGGTCCACCCACTCTTTTTTGACCTGCGGCATTACGTTGCGCATGCCGACGGCTTCATTGAGGGTGGGGATTAAAAGAGTTACCTTCATAATTCGGTCATTATACCAGGCAGGCAAGAAAACTTCGCTGCTTTAATATTTATTTTTGGAGCGGGCGATGAGAATCGAACTCACGTTACCAGCTTGGAAGGCTGGAGTTCTACCACTGAACTACGCCCGCGTTATAAAATGGGCAGTGAAGGATTCGAACCTCCGAAGCGCAAGCGCAACAGATTTACAGTCTGTTCCCGTTGACCACTTGGGTAACTGCCCTAAATGGGACATGTGCCTGATTCGGGGACATGTACGGTTTTTGTACGTGTCCCCGAATTAGGTGCGCGTCCCCTTATTTCCAATAATAAGCTGGCGAGAGGCCTCGAACCCCCGACCTGCTGATTACAAATCAGCTGCTCTACC
>JACQQW010000059.1 GCA_016206745.1 Candidatus Omnitrophota bacterium
AATAAAAGGTCAAAGCACTTTGGAATACGCGATCCTGGTGGTCATTATCATAGGCGCGCTGTTGACCATACAAACCTACATTAAACGCGGTGTGCAGGGGCGCTTGAAAAGTTCTTCCGACGATATCGGAGACCAGTTCTCGCCCGGCAACACCAACGCGCTCAAGGCCACCAAGGTGCACAGCAGCACCACGGAAACCTTCGGGATGGCTGCTCAGGGCGTAAGTCAGTCTGAGCTTAACGCTCCTGAAACAACCAATACCGTCGACCGGTCCCAGATCGCCAATGTGGATCAGGAGTATTGGGGTTCTAAATAAACTGTTGTTTACAGTATGATTCCCCTCCCCTGCACCATATGGTGCAGGGGAGGGAACCGGATAAGAGGAACAATATGTTTAGTAAAGTTAAAAAAGGGCAAAGCACCGTCGAATACATTGTTTTGGTGACGGCCGTCTTGGCGGTGGCGATCCTGTTCATGGTTTCCGGGGGCGGCAATTCGCCGTTTCAGTCCAAATTGAACAGCACTTTAAGCACAGTGACGGACCAGATGACAAACATGGCAAACCGTTTAACGGGACAATAATAGACGGCCAAAATATGATGGACACGTTCAAGTCACGCAAAGGCCAGGCGGCGGTGCCGGAATATGTGGTGGGGTTCCTTTTGGTGGTCGCCGCCATGATCGCCGCCACGGTTTATGTGCAGCGTGCCCTGCAGGCCCGGGCGCGGGACGCGAAAGTTTATATGCTGGACACCGCGGCCAAAGGGTGCCTGACAGCCGGCTGTCAGGAAGCCGCGGGGGCCACGGCCGAGGGTAAATTCGCCTATGAATATGAGCCGTATTACTCTAAAATAAATTCCGTGGTTGACCGCGACCAAAACCAGCAAAGGCTGGACATTTTGACCGGCATTTTCAGCAAGCAATTCGCGCAGGCAACGCGGGTCAACTCGACCAGCGAACAATTGCCGCCGGTGGAGGCGAATTAATGAAAGGCCAGACCATCGTCGAGTACATCCTCATCATCGGCATAGCGATCACGGTCTTATATGCCATGGGGCCGGCTTTCAAGCGGGGGGTGCAAAGCGTCATCAAGGCGACCTCCGACCAACTGGCCACGCAAAAGGACGCGGATCAGGATTTTGCCTCCGGCAGTTTTTTGGCCTCATCGAACACGCAAACCCAAACCAACAGCCAGCGCAATACGCGGGAGCTTTTGGGCGCGACCGGCACCACGGTCGACGAAATGGCGCGGACCACGGGCAACATGTTGACGGACATGGGGTTTTCACAATGAAGAAATATAATGGACAGACCACATTGGAATATGTTGTTTTAATCATCATCATTGTGGGCGCTTTGCTGGCCATGCAGGTCTATATCAAGCGCGGGTTTCAGGGCCGCTGGAAATCGACGGTGGATGATTTCGCCGATCAATACGATCCGGGCAAGATCAATTCCCTGGTCAATTATTCCCTGGTATCGAATTCCGACACGGTCATTTCCGCAGTGCCGGGCATAGATCCCCTGACGGGTCAGCCGGGATTTTTCACCAACCGCATGGACACCACGAGTTCCGTAGAAAATAAACAAGGAGAGACCGTTGTTGGGGCGCCGTAAAATAACTCCCCCCAGGGGGAGTTCAGGCCAGGCCGCGACGGAACTGGCCGTCTTCGGCGCGGTCTTGATTTTTTTGATCGGCGGCATTGTGCGGTCCTCCGTTTCCACCAGCTATCAACAAAACCAGCAATTAAAAGCCATGCGCCTGGCGCTGTTAAAGTCCTATCAAGGCACCGCCCGCGACAGCAAGTACGCGGGACGCAACAGCGTGTCGGTCCTTTACATTGAGGACCGGCTGTCGCCGGACTTGGGCAAATACGGCTCCATGGAGCGGGTCCCGTTTATGGCGCAGGGTTCCGGCACCATGAGCAATATGCTCAATTACCCCCTGGATGCCGCTGATTATCAAAAACCTCAAAATATTCCGGTCATGGATGTGTATATCAACGGTAAATATTTTAAGTTTACGACCGCCAGGCTTATGACCAAGAAGACCTCCGATCGTGTCCCGGGCGTTTTAAACCCCCCGGCCGGCTATTCGACATCTTATCCGGCCGCAAGCACCCCGTCTAAAAACGGGCTTTCCCGTTTTGGCGGCTGGGATTTCCGCTGTCAATGCGATGCCGCGACCTGTTATGGTTGTCCGGTTTTTTACTCTGCCCGGGCCAACCCGGACAAGTGCAAAGTCGACACTGATCCTATGTGCAAAGCCCCGGAATCCTTGAGCGAAAGCGAACAGTTTGACTTAAACCGCAACGATGATTTTTCCGACGACCCACCGGCGTCCGCCGTGTCCGGCAGGGCCGGCCGGGCGGACATGATTTGGAAATGGAAAGGCGTGCGTGCGGTGAAAGATAACATTGAGATCAACAGGAAAGACGGCGTTTACCCGATGTATGATGTGGACAATGACGGCCAGGAAGAAAAGATTTATGATGATGCGCTGTATGACTCCCCTCCTTTGGCCAAAGGCATTATCAAGAGCGTGACCGTGTTGGATTTTCAGGACGGGGACTTGAACATGTTCACCGATAATTTTTCGCCGGGTCTTCAGCCGGGCCTGCAGAAAACCACGGCCGTTTACACCCGCACCAAAGAGGGGACGTATTTGCAGATCAAGGAAGGGAAATTATATAATCCGGAAAGCGGCGTGTTTGTACGCAGTGCCGGCTCTAAGGACCAGGCGGAAATCATACAGCGCATGTTCCAGTTAAGCATGGACACCGGGCGTTTTTGCGATGGGGCCGGGTCTCCCAGGGACTGCCCGGACGGCAGGGGCCCGGACGGCAAATGCGTGGAAGGGTATGCCAATCCCGTGGAGGCCTGTGTCATTGACCCCAGCCCGGCGCAAAGCTGTTTTACACCGGACAAGGTCAAGTTGACTTGTTTTGACCAGCGCACCAAAATGCTCTATGTCCGGTCAAGGATCCTGGACAAGAGCGGCAGTTTTTGGAAAACGGATGTTGAGGGAGGTTTACCATGAAGAACTCCCCGAAGAGAGGACAGTCCACGATTGAATTCACCTTTGTGCTGGTTGTTATTATTTTTTTGGTGTATGGGCTGATCCGGGTGTTCCGCTGGGCGGGCATGGATTTGGCCGAGCGGCGCTTTGCGTATGAGAAATCATTTAGCGGAAACACCGTGGAGGAGCAGTTAAGGCCGGATTTTTACCGGTCCAAGCGTTTGCACATGACGTTTAAGGATGGGCAATGAAACATAAGGGACAAGCCGCCTTGATTTTGATTTTGATCACCGCCATGGCGCTGATTTTCTTCGCCATCACGCTCAATTGGGGGCGCCTTGCTCAAATCAAGACCATGACCATGAGCGCGGCCACCACGACCGTGGCAAGCATGGTCTCCAGTTATGCCAGCTATGGGGAGCAAAAATTGCAAACTGAGCTGGGAGGCAAGCCTAAAATATGCAAGACCTCGAGCATTTTAGAAACCATCATTCTCGCGATCGTCATCATCATTATCGCGGTGGTCAGTTGTATTTATGCAGGTTGCAGCGGCATTCCACTTGTGCTCATGATCATAACCATAGCCTTGGCTGTCGCCACCGTTGTTTTGCAAGTGACCGTGGTGCAACCGGGTATGTCCCGGGTGTGGAATAAGATGCAGCAGAATTTGCCCATTAGTGCGCAATTCGCGGAGCAGGGCCTGCAAAGCGGCATACAAGGCGTGGTTTCGGATCCGGTACAAATTACTGATTATTTTGATTTAAATTCCAACGGTCATTTCGGTTTTACCGCCGCAAGGCCGGAGGACACCATCAGCCGTTTCGGTTTTTTTTACACCGAGCACATGAAGGCCCTGCAGGGCATGCTGCCGGCTTCCGGCAATCCAAATTTGCAGGCTTTTTTAGACGGTTTAAAGGGACTTGTCAATGGAGGGACGCCGGCCTATCCCTTGCGCTTGAACAATGTGTGCGCGGACACTGCGGACACGCGCTGCAATTCCTGCTGTTTGCCTTTGGAAGACTCTGACGGTAATCGCATCCGTCCGCAAGGGTGTTCCGATGACACGGTGCCGCCAGGATGCGCGCCCAGCGCGTGGCCGTATGCCGCCACCTATCCTTTTGCTTATGATCCGGTTTTTCCGGCGTATGTGAACGGCCCTTATCCGGGGAGTTTGAATGATGGGGGCAGTTTTTTGACCAATTTCGGCGTGGATGCCGAGGTCAGGGCCTTTAAGAAACAAGATGCCAAAGGGCTGTTTTCTTTCCTGTGGGACATGGACATCGCGCGCGCGGATCCCAATGTCCAGCCCAGCCCCAACACCGTTCCGCCGACAGCGGCCTTGGACAGCCGTTTCAGCGACCAGGTGGGGCAAATATCCAATTTCCAGGCCAATGACGCCGATTGCGCGCAAGGGCTTGATCCGGTTCAGGGATTTTGGTGGAAAAAGGGCATGGATCAGTATTGTTCTACGACCTGGCCTTATGATGAATGCGCCAAATCAGCTCCCTGCAGTGAGGGGGAGACCGGATGCGGCTGTACGGCCGCCACCGCCACGCAATGGCCGGAGGATGGCGTGGACGATGTGTTATACGGCTTGAAGCGGTTTTATGCATGGAGCAATAAAATTTTAAGCCAGGACGCCGATTCATTGCAGGAAACCATCGAGGAATGGTATCCGCAGGCGGAGCAGTGGGTAGGGGCTGAAGGGCTTTTATATAAATACCGCGACCGCCTGGCGGCCTGGAAGCCCATGCTGGACACTTGGCTGGGCGCCAATTACGCGGATGCCAATGCCTGGTGCGTCCCGCCCTCGAGTTCTTCCGTACCCGCCGCTGAAAGCGCGTATATTAACAGTCAAAGCCCCGCGTGGGGGAGTTTGGACAGCGCCATTGCCTGCCTGGAGTATGAGTCCTTTGATAGTATTTCAGGTAACCTTAATTCCGCCAATGACACGAAATTTCTGGCATGCAGAAGCGCCATCGAAGCGCTTAGCTGCACACCGGCGACCTGCGGCAGTTGCGCGGGGATTCCGCAATGTGCTGGATGCGCGCTTTCACTTGCGAATTGCGCCAATCCGCCTCCTTCTCCGGTGACGTGTTCTCTGGGCAGTTGCAGCACTTTTCAAACTTATGCCCAATATGACAGATGTTGTTTTAACGCTTGCAATCAAGCAGGTAATGAGAACACTCTAATAAACTGTTTAAATAGTTTAATATGCGCCCCCATATCC
>JACQQW010000070.1 GCA_016206745.1 Candidatus Omnitrophota bacterium
CCTTGGCCAGCGCCGTGGACCTGATGGCCTATTACAGCCAACGTTTCGGGCCGTACCCTTATAAGAGCTTCAGCATTGCGCCGGTGCATTTAGGTTACGGCGGGGAACAAATGTCGAACCTGGTTTTTATCGACACCCGGGTCTTTGAATTGCCAAAATTACTCGACCGGTATTTTGATTTCCTCATCGCCCATGAGACCGGGCACCAATGGTTTTACAATATTGTCGGGGCCAATAATTTTACCCACATATGGCTGGAAGAAGGGATCAATTCATACTTTTTATTGAATTATTTGGAGGACAAGTATGGAAAAAACGCGGCCATCCTTGATTTGGACCGGCTTCCTTCCTGGGTCAAAGCGTTTGTGCCGGAATTGACATTTAAGCGGGCCACGGATGTGCGTTATAAAATGGCCGTCCGGGCGGGGTTGGACCAGCCGATTTTAAGCAAACTGTCCAGTTTTCATGAGCCCAGCAATATTTTTGCTTTGACATACGGGAAAGGCTCGCGGGTGGTCGCCATGTTAAACACGACCATCGGCCAGGAGGGATTTGACCGGATTTTTTCCAGGATTTTTAAGGAATATGCGTTTAAGAACCTGGATATTGAGGATTTTATGCGCATCGCGCAAGAGGAGAGCAGGGTCGATTTGAAAGAATTTTTCCAGCAATGGCTTTTTACGGCCAAGAATTTGGATGTGCGTGTTGCAAAAGTGAAGGGCAACACCGTTTCTTTGCAACGCCGCGGCGGCATTATGATGCCCGTCGAGGCAGCAGTCACTTATAAAGACGGCACCCGGGAAAACATGGTCTGGGACGGCAAAAAAACTTTCGACCGGTTAGTCACAGATAAAAAAGTCAGGCAAGTCATTTTAGATCCCGAAGGCAAGTTATTGGACATTGATCGCACCAATAATACCTGGCCGCGGCGGGTCAATGTCAGGCCGGTGCCGCTATACCATCCGCTGTACGATATTGCGGCGCTCATGCCCGATGAGCAATACAATTTGATCATCGGCCCGGAGATTTCCAACGGCATAGGGGTAAAAACATCTTTTCAAAAGCCGTATGATTACAGCATCACTGCCGCGACCGATTATGATTTTTCCGAACAGATCCAGCGCTCCCGCGCCGGAATTGAAATCAAGAATGTCCTTCATTCCCAGACAGCCTTTGGCATCGAAGGAGCGATCACCAATGATTATGATACCGGCGAAGATGATCTGGTCAGCCAGAAAATATATGTGCGGAAAGAATTATGGCCGTTTCCTTATGGCTTGACGCAGGTCAATGACCATGTCAGCGTGTATGCACTGCGTAACCGCACCCCGTCCGCCGGATGGGGAAGCGAGCGCATCCGCAATACATCGTATTTAAAACACGATGAAAGCATCGCCGGGGCAATGCTCCATTTTGACCGTTCTCAGCCCTGGCCGGACCCGCGCGCGGGATATACGATTGATACGCTGATTGAAAACTCCGGCCATTGGGCGGGCGCCACCCAAACATTCACGCGCGCGTCCATCGACGGCCAGGTCTATCGACCGGTCACAGCGCAAAGCAAAATGGCCTGCCGGATCAAATACGGCTGGGGATCGTCGGATGATAAAAATCTGTTTGAATTGGGCGGGGCGGATGGTTTGCGCGGGTTTGACCGCAAGACCGTGCGCGGCTCCGATGCGCTCATGGGGAGTGTGGAATACCGGTTTCCATTGATGGATGAACTGAAGCTGTCCGTCGCGGACCATTGGCTGACTTTAAAGAAGGTAAGCGCGGTGGGTTTTTTCGACGCCGGCCAGGCCTGGCGGGACAATTTTGAAGAAGGAAAATTCCGCAAAGATGCCGGGGCCGGCCTGCGCCTGCATCTAACAGTAGGATCAATGTTGGAAGACCTGGTCCTGCGCCTGGACGTGGCCAAAGCCATCGGCGAAAAACAGGACGCCCGCGCCTGGTTCGGCCTTAACCACGCGTTTTAATAATAGAATTTGCAATGGCCAAATGTTATACTTGATTAGGTGACAATTATGACACGCTTGTTGGAAAAAGTATTTTCTGAAGCTGGAAAGCTTCCTGAGTTAGAGCAAAATGCGCTGGCCAAATGGTTGGCAAACGAACTTTCTTCCGAAAAACGCTGGGGAAAGGCATTTGCCGGATCCGAAGAGGCTTTGGAGAAATTGGCGGATGAGGCGTTGAAGGAGCATAAAC
>JACQQW010000055.1 GCA_016206745.1 Candidatus Omnitrophota bacterium
CGCCTTAGGAACTCAGATCATCCGTGAAGTGATCCTTCCCGAACTCGAAAAGGAAGTCAACACCGGCAAGAACTTCGCCAATCTGCGGCAGGTGTTCAATTCCATTATTCTCGCAAGCTGGTATAAAAAGAACCTGAAGCAGGCATTATTGAACCAGGTCTACGCGGACAAGAATAAGATCGATGGCATCAAATTTCGTAGAGACGCCATTCATGGCGTCTTTACACCGGAAGAAATATATCAACGTTATCTCGCGGCCTATAAGAAGGGCGTGTTTAACTATATCAAGGAAGACACAATTGAGGAGAAAGGTCAAAGGGAGAAAGGAAAAACAATTCCGCGGAAATATTTCTCGGGTGGGATGAGGATAACGCCTGATCATGTTGCCGTTAATCACGATGCGGCAGCCCTGGCCGCGATGTCTTTTACGGCAACAGACAACAGGCTGGCCGCTGTCCGGGCAGGGATGAGTTTACATGACGCGGCGATGACGGCCGAGCAACTGTATTCGGCTTTGCGACAGATCGCTAGGGAGAATGAATTAGAAGAAAGCCAAACTCCCGCGGACTTGGTTGCAATCTATAGAGACGTTTTACGCATAGAGCCTGATGCTAAGAAAGATGAGCTTTTTCAAAACAATCCATTTTTGGGAGAAATAGGCGAGAGTTTAAGACAATATTTGTCCGCAGGTGATGGTGATCAGGGATTGGATCGGATCATTGGGCAGCTTAAGGCGATTGACCAGGCCGAGCTTGTTGACGATCAACCGGTTGATAAGGGAATCGACAATGCTCAAACAATTACCCCAACCGGTGGTATAGACCTGGACACGGCGGACATGAAGTGGAACTCGGCCAAGGACGGCAAGGGCGTTGAGATCAAGGTCGACCAGGCCATGATTGACAATATCCGGCATAATGGCATTGAGCGGTTGACACCGGTGATTTACCGGGTCACGCCGATTGCCAGCGTCTAGCCGTTGGTTGGCATGAGCGGCCCGCCTAAAAGAGAAGACCTTTTGGCTGGGGTATAATCAAATATCACATATCCCGCATTTTGCCACACATTTTTTGCCGATGGCAGGCGCTTGGTTAAGCGCTCGATCAGGTTTCTGTCCGCCCACGGATTGAGGATGAGATAGCGCGCCTTCATTTGCCGCAGGATATTCTCCCATTGGTTTTCCGGGTTAAATTTCAGCCATGCCACAGTTGTGCCCACGCGGCCGGTCATCAGCGCCGCCGTGCGCGGTTCCCACATCATGTAATGTTCATCAGGCCCTAGATTTTCTTTGATCCACAGGAATAATTCCTTATTTGGCCCTTCCCGCAGGATTTCATCGTCGTTGAAACGGTAAATGGCGATGATGTTGGCAAGGTTGAATATCAAAAGAAAGGCCAGGGCCCATTTCATCCAGTTGGATCTTTGGGCGTATCGAATACCCAGCATGAGCAGAAACCCGGCGATGGGCAAGGTAAAGCGGGTGAAATTCTGCGGGAAGTCCCCAAAAGAAGACCACACCAATAACAGGCCGCCATAGATAAAACAAAAACATTCGACCAGGGGCAGGTCTTTGGTCCTTAATTTTCTTATAAAAAGAACGATCAGGGCCAGGTAGATGAGCGGCGAAAGCACAATGGCAACGTATTCGATGGCGGTGAATATCCAGGATGTAAACATGGTTTGACCTGGGCAAAAAAACCAAATGAGGCTTTGCCATACGATGGGGGACCCTTGCCAGAGGCGTTGGGCCGTTTCAAGAGGGGAGGCCAGAAATGCGTGCCAAAAAGCCGGGCGCATGCCGCCGCTGCAAAACGTTTGTACTGCTGTGGCAGAGGCAGCGGCCAGAAAAACACCGCAACCCACGCGAAGATCGCGTTTGAGGAACAGAAAATAAAGCATCACCGCCCCGCCCAATGCCCATCCCGCTGAGCGCGTCAGGACGGCATAAAATATCAGCAATAGGGCCGCGATGAAATGGCCGCGCTGTAACGCGTAGATACAGGCAATGGTCAGGAAGGTAAAAGGCACATCGGAGAGGACGTTTTGTTTAAATACAAAGAAAAAAGAAGAAGCGGCCAGGACGCTGATGCCCAACAAAGCATTATTTCTGCCAAGAGGATTTTTAAACAACAGGTACAGCAGGAGCAGAGAAGCGCACCAGAACAATACATTGATGCTTTTAAGCAGGGGAAAATTAAGGCCAAAGAGCTTGATGATGGGGGCGATCATCAGGGGAAAGCCCGGCGGATAAATGATGGCCTTTTCCAGCATGATGCCCTGGCTGTAATTGTTGTGGTTGAGCAAATTCTGGGCGTGGATGATGTATTGCCCAAAATCCCCGCCCCAATTGTGCCCGTCTTTGAGGGTCAGGAGATTAAGGGCCGCGCAGGCGAGTAAGACCAGGAAGATCATCTCTTTCCCTTATTAAACATAAACGCAATGGCAACAATCCACAGCGGCGCAATGGGCAGGGCATAGCGCTGCAGCACGAAAAAGAAACTGTGGCAGGCCGCATAGGCCATTAACATGAGAAGCGTAAACAAGGCCAGGCCCTGCGCATAAGGACCGGCGGCTGTGGTTTTATTGCGCCCGCGGTAAAGCAAGATAATCAAGGATACCAATGCGCATAAACTCAAGCCGGCCGTGATGGACACAAGTAAAGGGTCAAACCATTTTAAGTTGTAAGTCTTTTCCAACCAGTCGGGATAGGTCACCTGACCGGCTTTGCTGGTTTCCCAAAAGAGCATTTTCAGACTTTCTAAAAACGCTAAGAATGTATATTGGAAAGGATGGTCCATGGTTTTTCTTACAGCCAGATTGATCATGATCCGGTCAATTTTTTCTTTGGGAGTGCCATTATTTTGCAATTCTTGAAATTTGCCGGCGCCGTAATTATCGGAAGGTTTATACGACCAGAAATCGCAATGGTCCCGGTCCAATAGGACGTAGCACAGATGGGGGCTGGGAATATAGGCAAAAGCCGCGGCCAGGCGTTTGGAGGTAAGGGGCTCCATCCGGCGGGCGGTATTGCCGTATAAGGCCCAGGAAGCCCGGTCGGTAAAAGTGAAATGGCCGTTGAGGGTATAGTTAAGGAATTTGTAAGAGGTCAAGGGAATGTAAAAAGCAGCAGAACAGGTTAAAAATAGAACCACGACCCGTCGGTCCCATTTTTTCCGAATAGCAAGTACAAGAAAAGGAAGCATCAATAGCGGAGCAATGGCCTCAAAGATATTCTTGGCACAGACACAAAGGAACAAACATAGCCCCAGTACAATCCCATTGACCGCATTTGGCCCTTTCCAAGCCCGCGCGGCGGACAGCACCACGGCCAGGACCAGGGGCATGACCGCGATCTCAGAATAAACCCACAGCGTGCTGTTGACCAGGACCGGCGATATTCCGATGTAAAGGATCGCCAGTGTTCTGGGCCATCCTTTGACGCCCAGCCCTTTTAATATTATAAACGCGAGGACTTGCGTCAGGGCCAGGATGGCAATGTGCAGGAGTTTCAAAATCCAATTATAGTCGACAGAGAAAATTTGCCCCAAACGCATGGCCGCGGCAATGATCAAAGGGTACAATGGTTCCCGCTGCGGCCCGTCTTGAATGTAAGCGATGATGCCCTGATGAAGGATTCTTTCCCCCAGTTTTATATAACCGATGGAGTCATAAATAAAAAGGGTCTGGCAGATCAGGGAAAGGTAGAACAGGTAAATAAGGGAAAGAATGATCGGTGTCATTGGTATAAATTTACTTGCGCGTTTCTATTTATAGATTAGGATAAAAATATTCATGAGGCCACGCTTAAATAAGATTTTTATTCCGGCTGCCGTCCTTGCCGCGGGGTATTTATTTTATGCCTGCGCCGCGGGCAAGCCGAATTTCTTTACCCGCCATGTCCAATACCAGCGCGAGCGCGCCAAAGCCAAGATCCGGCTCATTGAACTTAATTATCTCATCCCGTCATATAAGTCCATGACGGCCTTCGCCCGGGGCGAGGCAGGGTCTGCTTCCGTCGAATGGGATAAATACATGGCGTATTATCAAAAGGTGGCGGAATTGATGCCCCGGCGCGCGGATGTCTATGTATTTTTGGGCTATTGCTATTATTACCAAAACCAACCGGCGCAGGCGGCGCTATTTTTTGAAAAAGCGCTCATGCTTGACCCCAATTTTTTTTGGGCCTATTATGACCTCGGTCTGATGGCCGCCCAGGAGGGTGATTGTCCGGTCGCGGCAGGGGTTTTTTCCAGGGGGCTGAACATAGGGCCGCAACAAGCGGTGCGATCGATGCTTGCTTCGAAATTATATTTGGATATCCGGGCCGAGACGGCGGATTTCAACCAGGTGTTTGAACGGCATTTGAAGGCCGCGTATGGCAATGCCGCCCATTTAGGCGCATTGGCCGCGCAATGCGGGCATGGGGACGCGCGGGCGGGACAGGATTTGCGTGCGCAGGCGCTAAAGGCACAAATCCAAGTTTTTTAATCCACCGCGCATAAAGTTATGCTAGAATAAAAATGAATATTTAAAATTTTATTTTCGTTTCATTAAACCGATCAAGCAACGAATTGTTTCTGGCGAATTTAATCGTAATCCTACTTATGCGCTCAATATAAATCAGTACACACAATGGCTGGGATATGCTTTTGAAAGATTTTGTCGAAAATATTATTATGTCATTGCAAAAATCTTGGGTTTTTCAGATGTGGCATTCAAAGCCGGCAGTTATTTTTCTCGTCAAACGAATACCACTGATCCTGGTTATCAGATTGATCTGATTTTTGAACGACAAGATAAGGTGTATACCCTTTGTGAAATTAAATATAAAAACAGCCCACTTAGTAATGCAGTGATTGAAGAATTTGAGCGAAAAGTCGAAAAATTCCGAGGAAAACCTCAGTATACGCTTCAGCGTGTTTTAATTTCTAACAGTGAACTTTCAGAGGCAAGTCAGGTACGTCGATATTTTGATCGAGTGATTACGCTCAATCATCTTTTTGATGAGCGGTATTGGGAA
>JACQQW010000056.1 GCA_016206745.1 Candidatus Omnitrophota bacterium
AAATGATGCTGACAGAATTATAACAAGCGGCTGTCGCTTCGCAACTTTTTTTCAATATTTTTTCTTCACTTTTGCCCAAGGGTGCGGATGATGAAGCGGATAAAGCGCATTGTATCGCGCGCCGGTTTGATTTTACTGGTTTCATTGCGGTAAATGGTCGTAACCGGCACAGAAGTGATTTTAAACCCTTTTCTGCTGGCTTTGACCAGAAGCTCGGTCTCAATTTCAAAGTCCCGGCATTCCAATTGAATGTTGCGTAAAACATCCGTGGTCATAAACCGGAACCCGCATTGAGTGTCCGGGATATGCTGCCGGCAAATCAAAGAAATGATCCACGACATTACGGTGTTGGTGGCCAGCCGTATAAACGGCATCCCCCTGGGGTCGGCCATGCGATTGCCGTTGATAATGGACGCGCCGGTCCGGGCATGCGATTCCAAAAATAATTTAATGTCCCCGGGATCATGCTGGCCGTCGCCATCAAGGGCAATCACCGCCTCATAGCCGTTTTTGACCGCGTAATCAAACCCCAGACGCAAGGCATTGCCTTTGCCGCTCTTTTGGCCCGTGGACAATACCACGGCCCCCGCCTGCCCGGCCAAATCCGCCGTGGCGTCCGTGGAACCGTCGTCAACCACCAGCACTTCATGGCCCAGGGCCTTGACTCCGCCGGAAACCACGGCAATGGCACTGGCTTCATTATGGGCAGGGATAACGGCCAATATGTTCATGAGGCCCAAAACTCCCGGAACATTAACCATTGGGTTGGATGCCGGCGGATCTGCGCCTCAATGTTCTTAATGTATTGGCCGATTAAAAATTTTAAATCCTCATCGGTGATTTTTCCATCCGCCCCACTGGACGGATAAATCGGCCGTTCAAATGTGATGTGAAAGCCGTCATTGCCGTCCCGGACCATAAACACGTGCACAATCGGCGCCCCGGTCTTTAAAGAAAACAAGGCCGCGCCCCTGGGGATCATGGTGGGCCGGCCCAAAAAATCCATGACCATGCCCTGCTGGCTGAAGTCGCGTTCCGCTAAAATGCCGACGCAACGGTTGGCGTTGAGTTGTTCCATGCAGCGGCGTATCGCCGCCGTGGAAGGGATGACCGTCACGCCAAAAAATGCGCGCTGGTCATTGAAAAATTTATTTACCTTCGGGTCATTGTGCGGCAGGGCGATCACCGACAAGGGATACCCCAACAAAGACAATACCCCCCCCACCAGTTCCCAGCTTCCCAAATGGGCCCCGACTAAGACGCACCCCTTGCCGCCGCTTAAAGCCTCATTAAGATATCCGCTGTCGCGCACCTGTACGCGGGTCTTGATAAAATCGGCATTGAGATATTTAGTCATGGTGAAAAAATCCGCCAAATATTTGCCGAAATTACGGAACACCTGGCGCGCCATGGCCGGCGGGACTGGATCTGTGCCCAAAATCACTTTTAAATTAGCCTCAACCGCTTTACGGTCGGTCCTGGAAAATAAATAATGCAGGTCCGCGATCCTGACGGCCAAAGCATAGGCCATCCGCAAAGGTATGATACGGGCAATGAACGAAGCTATTTGATAAAGATAATAGTTTCCCATTATATGCTTAACACAAACCGCGCAATGTCCCGCGCCGCTTCCGGCCTGCCGTGTTTTAACGCCGCCTCCCGCATGGCCCGCAGCCGCGGCGGGTCATTGAGCAGTTCATTGATTTTGGGCCCGATCTGCAGTTTATCATCGACGCGCACCGCAATGCCGCTTCTGACTAAAAAACGGGAATTGCGCTCTTCCTGGCCCGGGATGGGATCGACGATGACCATGGGCAGGCCCTTGGCCAGGCATTCACTGGTGGTCATGCCGCCGGGCTTGCTGACAATGAGGGTCGACACTTCCATGAGCTCATCGACATTAATGGCATAATCATAAAATATGATCTTCTTGTCCGTCCGGCCCGGCATTTTTTTGAGCCACCGCGCGAGTTTCACATTGGTGCCGGCAATGACGATCATCTGCACGGGACGGGACAGGCCCATCAATGCCTTGACCGCGTCTTTCATGGGGCCCAGGCCCTGGCCGCCGCCCATAATCAACACCGCCGGCACGTCCGGCAACAGGCCCAGTTTTTTACACAATGCCGCGCGGTCCAGCCTGGAGGCGAATTTATCCCGGATAGGGATGCCGAATACTTTGATCTGCGCGGGGGCAATGCCTTCTTTGACATAACGTTCTTTGGCCTCATCGGAAGGGACCACGTAATAATCCACGCCGGGATGCAGCCAGTACAAGTGCGGGGCAAAATCGGTCAGGACCCCCACGACCTTGCACGGCAGCCGGTGTTCCATTTTATAGTCCGCCGCCATGCCGCAGGGAAAGGCCTGGGTGCAGACGACCACATCGGGTTTGAACTCCTCCATCAAAGGCTGGAGTTTTTTGTGGGAGGATTTATGGACTTTTTGTTTGAGCTGCTCGGAGGCCTTGATGATTTTGGGATTATCGTACAGATACTCCCAAATTTTAGGGGCGCGTTTGATCACCCCCATATAGGCTGTGTTGACGATTTTTTCAATCAATGGGTAGGCATAGCCGAACCCGTTGAGGCTCATTATTTCGCAGCCGGGGTCCAGGGCTTTAAGGGATTTCTGTATGGCCACGGCGCTTTGACGGTGCCCGGAGACCTGGGAAATGTACATCAATAAAATGCGTTTGGGCCTTATTTCCTTCATATATATTCGATGACCCCCAATACCGCCCCAACCGCGCCTTCTTTCCCTTCCGCCACGGCAATGGATTTTAATTTTCCGGTTGCCGGCGCCTCCACATTAAATATGGCTTTGTCCGTGACTATTTCCAGGATTTCATCGCCGGCCCTGACATGGTCTCCGGCCCTGACATGCCAGCATGCCACCGTGGCCCTGGTGATCCCTTCTCCCAGTTCAGGTAAAATGATATTGGTGGTCATTTGAATTGTTCCTGAAAGCGCCTCATAAACCCCGCGCGCACGTCCATCATCTGGACGGGCCTGCCTAATAATTTCTCCATGGATGTCATATGGACATTCAGCCCGCAGGGGCGTATCAACCGGAACAAGGACAAATCCGTGCTGACATTGATCCCCAGCCCATGATACGTCACCCATTTGCGCGCGCCAACACCAATGGAAACGATCTTGTCCGCATTCACAAAAACCCCCCGTTGACCGGGAATGCCCAGTGCCAATATACCAAAATCCTTCAATAAATCAACCGCAACTTGTTCCAATCTCTCAAGATAGACCTTCAAATGCCGGCCATATTTATTTAGATCCAGGATCACATACACCACCAATTGCCCCGGCGCGTGCAAAGTCACGTCCCCGCCGCGGTCAATGGAAAAAACCCGCACGCCCCTGGCCTCCATATCTTCACGGCCATACAATAAACTATCAGGTTTAGTCATCCGGCCCAGAGTTAATACCGGAGGATGTTCACAAAAAATCAAACGCCCCGGCGCCCCGCCGATGACCGCATCAACCGCCTGCCGCTGGCGTTCATAGGCCCGCATATAATCGACCGTACCCCAGTCTTCGATTTGGATGTTCATTTATAAGGTAAAATTATCATTGGAAGGTCTGGAGAAAGGGGTTCAAACTCAGGGTCCTTATGCACAAGGATGGATTTTTTCAGGAAGGCAGTCGCGGCCACAAATGCATCCGCAACAGACAAGCGATGATGAGCTTTAATACGTCCCGCGCTTAAAGCCAAAACATCGCTGGAATGCACTTTTTCAATAGATAATGTATTTATTAAAGAGACCGCTTCCCTGGCCTCATCCTCACCTTGGGCTTGACAAACCGTGTAATAGATTTCAGTAAAAGTCACGAATGAAACATAAATGACCGTCTTTTTCTGACGGGCCAAAGACAAAAGGCGGGCCACCGCATCACTGCCTTGTTCATTACGGGTCAATGTCAAAAAAGCGGAGGTATCAAAAACGTAGTGCTTATCCACGTTCGCGTTCCCAGCGCCTTTCTTTCAACAAATTCCCTAAAAGATCTGCTTCTTTAAATTTTCCCCGCAACGCTTTAATAGGATCTTTGGGAATGGGAATGACCGCAATGGTATGGCCATCATCAATCCATTCCAGTTTTGTTTGAGGGATGATATTATATTTGCGGCGAATGGCAACAGGGATCGCCGTCTGTCCACGGACTGTGACTGTGCTTGTCATAAATCTCACCTCCGGTTATACTATAGCATATACGATACCGTGCCTGCCGTAGAGAACGGCAGGCCTAGTAAGAAGTATACAATGCAAAATCACATTATACAAGATATTTCTTCATAAAAGCATGTA
>JACQQW010000057.1 GCA_016206745.1 Candidatus Omnitrophota bacterium
AAAAATAAAAACAAAAAAAACTACTGATTGAATGATTATAATTTTATATGGCATGGCGAAACATATTATAGCGGAGCTGTGCGGGTTTGGCTTTAGGGATTTTGGGAATCTTGGGCAAATTTTTCCAGGGCGGCTTTGGCGCCGTCGTGGCCGGCCAAAGAAACGGCTTTTTTATAAAATTCCAGGGCCTTAGCGGCGTCGGCAAAAGCGTTAGCATACATTTCACCGAGCAGGAAATAAATTTGCCCTAAAAAGGCCGTGTCTTTATTCTGGTCGAAGGCGGCGATGGCTTTGTTTAACTGCTGTTCGGATTGACGCAAGACACTTCTACCTTCATCCAACCGTCCTTTCTTAAACAGGGCAACCCCATTGCCGAATAAAATGCTGCCGTAATTCATGCGCCTTTGGGGCAAAGGATCAAGGGCCATCGCCTGGGCAATCAAATCAAGGCCCTGATCCATTTTGTCCGCATCAATAAGTTCAACGGCTTGTGATTCCAAGGCATCCGCGCGCAAACGCGCGTCCTGAGCCTGGGCTTGTGCCGGGGGCTTGGGGTCAGGGGCCATCTCTTTGATCTCATCGCGGAAATACGTCACCGGCGTCCCAATGCCCACGTCGACAAGGATGGAGGCGCTTTCCTCTTTAAGGACTTTGCCTTCCACCACCTGGCCGGATTTAAGTTTAATGATTTCGGCCCATGCGGGACGGGCAGAGCACAACACCAAAAAAATAAGTAGTCCAACCTGAAAATTCATTATTTAACGGCAGTGTTGTTTTTAGTGTCCGGGTTGTTGGGGGCCGCCATCTCAGGAGCATTAATGATCTGCTGCAATAAAACAGCCGATTTCTCCGCATTGTCCTGGTCATTAGCGCCCTTGAAAATCTCAAAACTGCGCCGGGCAGCCAGGACGGCCGGTAGTTTCTTACCGCTCATTTGATTGGCCATGCTCAGCATATAAAAAATCGTGCCGTTGTCCGGGAAATTCTTGGCCGCGGTGTCCAAGAACTCCGCCGCGCGCTGAAACTCACCGGCCTTCAAAAGGATCTGGCCTAAAATCAAATACGGCTCCTGGTCGGTGGGGTCGGCCTTGATCGCCGCATCCAGGCTGGCCACAACACCCGGGTAATTCTTTTGTTCTAATAATGCCACTGCCTGAGCGGTCAGTTTGCGCGCGGCTTCTTTACGCTCCGCAGTAATGGCGGAAGACGCGTTAGACCGTTGATTAGCGGCCTCTTCTTTGGGCTGACAGCCCGCCAAAATCAAGCCGAGCATCGCGCATAAAAATATTTTGTCCACAGCCACCTCCATTGGATTAAGAATGATTTATGTTTTATTCTTGATTGCTGATAAATACCTGTGGACGCCTTCAGCGGCAGTGCGGCCCTCATGGATCGCCCACACCACCAAAGATTGCCCGCGGGTCATATCTCCGGCGGTAAAAACCCCGGGAACGCTGGTCATTTTATCGGGGTCCGCTTTGACATTGCCGCGGCCGTCGATTTCAACACCCAACTCTTCCAGCATACCTTTCTTGACCGGCCCTGTAAACCCCATGGCCAATAATAATAAATCGCATTCCATCTCAAATTCAGAGCCGGGAACTTCGGACATTTTCATCTGGCCGCCGGCCGCGTCTTTATCCCATCGCAGGCGCACGCCGTGCAATTTCTTGAGCTTACCGCCTTCGCCGGTCAATTTTTTGGTCATAATGGAATAATCGCGGACAACGCCTTCTTCATGGGAACTGGAACTGCGTAAAATAAACGCCCAATTCGGCCATGGATTGTCCGGCGAGCGGGACTCCGGCGGCTTGGGCATCAGCTCAAATTGATGCACGGACACGGCCCCCTGTCGATTGGCGGTGCCCAGACAATCCGAACCGGTGTCGCCCCCGCCTAAAATGACCACCTTTTTGCCTTTGGCCGTGACCTGCTCCATCGATGGGGGCTTGACCTGTAAAACATGGTCTGCATAGGTCTGCATGTATTTATCGATGGAGTAATTATTATTGCGCAAGTTTTGCTGGGGCAAGAAATACATCGCCTGGACCACACCTTCCAGTTCCCGCCCCGGGATGGGCAGTTCCCGCGCGGCCTCGGCCCCGCCGCACAATACAATCGCGTCATACTTGGCCTGCAGATCTTTGACGGCCACATTGACGCCGACATGCTGGCCGGTCTTGAATATGACCCCTTCTTCGCGCATGCGCTCCACGCGGCGCTCCACCACCCACTTTTCCAGCTTGAAATCAGGGATGCCCAACGTCAAAAGCCCGCCGATGACCTCGTTCTTTTCATAGACCGTGACTTTATGGCCTTTTTTATTCAATTGGTCGGCACAGGCCAGACCCGACGGGCCGGAACCGATGACCGCCGCTTTGCTGCCGGTGCGGCGCCCAGGCGGCTGGGGCTTGATCCAATCATTATTATACGCATGTTCGACGATGGCAAGCTCAATGTTCTTGATGGTCACCGCCGGGGCATTGATGCCCAGCACGCAGGAATTCTCGCACGGCGCGGGGCAGATCCGCCCGGTGAATTCCGGGAAATTATTGGTCTTGTGTAAACGCTCAATGGCCTCTTCCCAGCGGCCGCGGAACACCAAATCGTTCCAGTCGGGAATGATATTGCCGATGGGGCACCCGTTCTGGCAAAACGGCACGCCGCAATCCATGCAACGCCCGCCCTGCAGCCGCAGGTCTTTCTCCACCGGAAGCTCGATGAATTCCTTGAAATGTTTAATACGCACGTCGACAGGCTGTTTCTTATAATCCTGCCGGCCGCAGGTCATAAACCCTTTAATGTCGCCCATATTTCCTTTTAAACTCCCCCCAGCCCCCTCTTTATAAAAAAGAGGGGGAGACGCATTCCTTCCCCCCTCTTTACTTCAAAGAGGGGGTTAGGGGGAGTTCCTTTTTAATCGCCTCCGCTTCTTCCAACACCCGGCGGTAATCGCACGGATACACTTTGACGAATTGCGGCAATGCACTGTCCCAATTTTCAAGCACCGCCTGCGCCACCGCGCTGTTGGTGGTTCTATGATGCTTTTCGATCAAACCTTTCAGTTCGATAATATCATTGCGTTCTTTCACCGGAAATAAGTCCACCATGCCTTTATTGCAATTGGCGCTAAAGGCGCCGTCCTTGTCCCAAACATAAGCAATGCCCCCGGACATGCCCGCGGCGAAATTCCGGCCCACCGGGCCCAGCACCACCACACGGCCGCCGGTCATGTATTCGCAGCCATGGTCGCCGATCCCTTCGACCACGGCATCGGCCCCGGAGTTGCGCACCGCAAACCGCTCGCCGGCCAGCCCCCTGAAAAACACCTCTCCGGCAATGGCCCCATAGAGCACCACATTGCCGACGATCATGTTTTTCTCGGGCACGAATTTGGAGGCCTTGGGCGGATAAATGACGATGCTGCCGCCGGAAAGACCCTTGCCCACATAATCATTGGCTTCGCCTTCAAGCGTAAAACTTAACCCGCGCGCCAAAAACGCGCCGAAACTCTGGCCGGCGGCGCCGTTAAATTTGATCTCAATGGTGCCCGCGGGCAAACCAGCCAGGCCATACTTACGCGCAATCACCGACGAGAGCATGGTTCCCACCGTACGGTTGACATTACGGATGTCCACCTCAAAACGGACCTGGGCCCGGCGTTCAATCGCTTCCCGGCAGCGCTCAATCAATTGATTGTCCAGCGCTTTATCCAGCCCATGGTCCTGGGTGCTGGTGTGACGGATGGCCGTCCCCTTGGGTACGTCGGGTCGGTGTAAAATATTGGTCAAATCAATGCCTTTGGCCTTCCAATGGTCGACGGTGTCTTTGGTGTCCAGCAGGTCCACCCGGCCCACCATGTC
>JACQQW010000065.1 GCA_016206745.1 Candidatus Omnitrophota bacterium
GTAAGGAGGGCGATATCGCGCTGGTGAAACTCCCGTCGGGCGAGACGCGGCGGTTTTCCGTGGATTGCATGGCCACTATCGGACAGGTGGGGAACATTGACCACGAGAACGTCACCTACGGCAAGGCTGGCCGCACGCGCTGGAAGGGCCACCGGCCGACGGTGCGCGGTGTGGCCATGAACCCGGTGGACCATCCGCACGGCGGCGGGGAAGGCAAGGCCCCTCAGGGCAATCCGCACCCGGTCACTCCATGGGGGAAACCGACCAAAGGTTTTAAGACCCGTAAAAAAAGAAAATATTCCGATCCGTTCATCGTCAGGAGAAGGACAAAATAAAATGGCCCGTTCGATTAAAAAAGGTGCTTACGTTGAAGAATCTTTAATGCGCCGGTTTGACAAGGCCGCCGCGGTGGTCCAGCGCCAGCCGATTAAGACCTGGTCGCGCCGTTCGACCATCATCCCGAATTTTGTCGGGTACACATTTTCCGTCCACGACGGGAAGAAGCATGTGCCGGTGTTTGTCACTGAGAACATGGTGGGGTTGAAGCTGGGGGATTTTGTGCCGACCCGCACGTTCAAAGCGCATGGCGGGGTCAAAGCCAAGAAGTCGATGCAGAAGAAATAACAAGGAAAACATGATAGCCAAAGCACACGGTAAATATTTACGGGTTTCAGCCATGAAAATGCGCCAGGTCATCGACGTGCTGCGCGGCAAAGATGTGGCGGCCTGCGCGGCCTTGCTGGCCCAGATCAATAAAGGCGGCGCCGCCCCGGTCAAGAAAGTGTTTGACTCGGCCGTGCATAATGCCAGGCAAAAAGGCCTGTCCGAAGACCAGCTTTATATTTCACGCATCACCGCCGACCATGGCGGTTCATGGAAACGTTTCCGCGCCGCCTCATTTGGGCGCGCCACGCCGATTTTACGCCGGACCACACATTTAACCATTGAATTGGATTTAACCGTGAACCGAGACAAACGCTTCGCGTCTGGTTCACGGTTACCATAAACCGGCTGCGAAGCGATTAGCCTGGTTTAGGGTAAAGACGAGGGGGAAATAAAACGTGGGACAAAAAGTTCATCCTTTAGCGTTGAGGCTCGGGTACACCAAAAATTGGCGCAGCCTTTGGTTCGCGGAACGTAAGGATTATGCCAGGAACATCCAGGAAGATTATAAGATCCGCAAATACATCAAGGAAAAATTCATCCAGGCCGCGGTGTCCATGATCGTCATCGAGCGCCTGGCGGAGCAGATCAAAGTGCGCATCCACACCGCCCGTCCCGGCGTCATCATCGGGCGCAGGGGCGCGGACATCGACCGTTTGCGGGCGGAATTAAAAGAGATCACCCATAAAGACATGGACAAAATTGTCGTCGATATCCAGGAAATCAAGAACCCGAACACCGACGCCCAGCTGGTGGCCCAGGGTGTGGCTTTTCAATTGGAAAAACGCGTGGCGTTCCGCCGGGCCATGAAGCGCGCCATTGAACAGTCCCGCGCTTCCGGGGCCAAAGGGATCAAGATCCGGTGTGCCGGGCGTTTGGGCGGGGCGGAAATGGCCCGCACGGAAAAATATTATGAAGGGAAAGTCCCGTTGCAGACCCTGCGCGCCGACATTGATTACGGTTTTGCCGAAGCGATGACCACCTATGGTTTGCTGGGGGTCAAGGTATGGATTTATAAAGGGGATGTGATCAAAGACCAGGAAGAAATCCAGGCGCAGGCAGCAGCCGCTGCCCAACCGGCCGCGCCGGCCGTTTAAGAAAGAGATTGATCATGTTGTTAATGCCAAAAAGAGTCAAATACCGCAAGAGCCAAAAGGGTAAATCCCGTGGGTTAGCCGTCGCCGGCAGCCAGATGCATTTCGGGGAATACGGTTTAAAGGCCATTGAAAACGGTTTTGTGCCCGCGCGCCAATTGGAAGCCTCCCGCGTGGTGGTGGCCCGTAAATTGCGCGGCACCGGTAAATTATGGATCAATGCCTTCCCGCATAAATCCATCACCAAAAAGCCGGCGGAAACCCGCATGGGCAAAGGCAAAGGGGACCTGGACCATTGGGTGGCGGTGGTCAAACGCGGAAAAGTGATGTTTGAATTGGGCGGCGTCCCCGCGGATTTCGCCAAACAGATTTTGCGCCTGGTGGCGTTTAAATTGTCGGTGAAAACTAAATTTATCACCCGTGAAGGGCATTAA
>JACQQW010000060.1 GCA_016206745.1 Candidatus Omnitrophota bacterium
CCGGTCTGGATCTCGTCGAAAATCAGGCAAATGCCGTGCCGGTCACACAGACGTCGCACGGTCTGAAAAAATTCCATGGGGTAATAACTGTCCCCGTACGTGGCCTGCACAGGTTCTACCAATAAGGCGGCGATATGAGACGCCCCGATGGTCTTGACAGCCTCTTCAATTTCCTCTAAAAAACACTGCCCTGCCCTGCGGGTCATGGCCTCATCCACGGCATTATCTTTATAATGGATCTTGGGGCTAGTCAATTTCCGCCATCCCAACTCCGGCATGCCGTTTAAACGCACACTCACCGGGTGAAAACGGTCGGTGACAAACCCGCCGTAACTGTTGATGCCGTGGAAACTCTCTTTAAAACTCAACACCTGCGGTATGGGCGAGCCTTTCTGGTCTATGGCGATCTTAATGGCAGACTCTATGGCCAAAGCGCCGGTGCAGCAAAAATGGAAATGTTGAAACGGCGCCATGGACGGGTGCGCGCTGAATTCGCCCAAGAATTCCTGCGCCTCATCAGAGATGATTTCGCAATTGGCGACTTTAACACCGGCGATGCGCAAATATTCCTGCTGGAATTCCGGGGTGTTGAAAATAGGATGGCTGTATCCCAAAGGCAGCGAAGAATACATGCCGAAGAAATCCAAAAGAAGGCGTTGGGTGTTCTTATCATAAATATAAGAACCCCGGCTTTTCTCAAAATCGATGCGGACTTTAAAAATACTGCTGTCGTGCATAATGTCAGCTAAGCTTTCACCGCTTCCACCATAACACCATGGGTCAAAACATTTTGGTCAATACTTATGCCGTGAAAACGGTTCACACGGCATAAATGCTCAATTTCCGCCAATGTCAAATCAACGAAAACACGCCGGCGGCTCTCAGCCTGGCTTAAGCAAGGCAAATGGATGAAAATCTTTCCGGAAGGCTTCAATACCCTGTAAAACTCTTTGAAATAATTGGCCAAGAATTTCTTGGGGACCCTGACTAAACTGTCCATCGAAAAAATCAAATCCACCGCACCATCCGCGATGCCCCTTAATTCATCCCCTTTAGTCAAATAAAAACGGATGTGCGGGTGGGGCAATTTTCGCCGGATATAATCAAAGCCCAGGTCATTAATATCGACACAGACAATCTCTTGGGCAGGCAATAAATACTGGGTCCATTTGCCCCCTAAACTCCCGATCTCTACGACCACCATCCCGGGCGTCAATTGACCGACAAGCCTGTTTTTGATTTCTAAATAATTACCCAGGTGGCTCTTCGGGCTTTCCGGGTCGCCCCAGGCATAACCAAAAAGCTTGTCCGACGTCCAGTCGTATTTGGCCAGCTCTTCCTGCCAATGCTGCTTTTGAGAAAAAACATTGTTTTCCCTCAATGAACGCCACCGGGCATGTAAATGCCCTTTGATCCGCTGCCATACGCGCATTTGCTTAACTCTTATAACCGTCATCAATGGGACGGGTGGTCTTACGCGCAAGCCCCGTGAAATGCCGGACGTAGTATTTGATCTTGTCCCAGGGGTCAGCCGGCAGAGAAAAATACAATTTCCACTTTTTGTCCTGGAAATAGTAATAACCAAGGCCGCGGGCGAAAATATATTCCGGGATGGTCGGCATAAAAATATGCATGCGGCCGATCTGGCCGGCAGCGCATTTGACCGGACGTACGGAATGGTACTTGCGGTAAGAATTCAGGATGATCAAGTCCCCCGGTTTGACCAGAGGATCTACGTAAATTTCCTTTCCTTTTTCCGCGCCCAAAACCAGGCCGCCGTCCTGGTAATCCTTGCCCAGCTCCGTCAACGGAAGGATGCACTGCAATTCCCCCGGGTAATCGTAATGGCCATGCTGGCCTTCGCCGCCTTTATATTTGGCAATGCGAATGAAGGTATGGTTTAATTGGGCGTCAATCAAACTTTCCATATTTTCCGGATCCAGGCGCCAGCGGTAGCAATACGCCAGCATAAACTGGTCGGAATTAGGCTGTAAGGCAATCTGGTTTTTGACCGCATAGGCCCGGCGGACGATCTTGTAAATATCCTCGTCCCTTTTCCATGTTTTGTGGTGATAAAAATAACACGCCGACATTTTATGAAAGTCCTGGCCCGGGGTCTGATGGAAGCGTTCCTCCGTGGAATATTTCTCCCGCAAACGTCCGGTCTCTTCCCGGCTTAAAAAACCAGGCAGGACGCAAAATCCCTGTTCCCCGAACAGTGACGCCGCATGGTTCTTGTTGGCGCCGTTGGTAAAAGAAAATTTCTGAGGATCGATGGATAAAGAAAAAATCTTTGTCATGCCTTCTCCTTTGCAAAATATGCCTCGCAGCAACCATGCCCTACATCCTGATAATTGACCAATGAAAACCCCTGCGCCGTTAATTTATCTTTGATAAACGAAAAATCCTGTCCCTCGTGTGAGCTGGGATGGCCTTCCAGGATAATGGCTTTAATGCCATTGAGCGTCCCGGCATCCGCGGCCTTGATGATCGCATATTCGCTCCCTTCACAATCCAATTTCAACACATCGCAACCATCAATGCCGGCTGCCGCGAACAATTCATTGATTCCCACGGCATCCACCGCCATTGGTTTTTCTTTAGGATTTCGTCTTTTCTTAAAAAACTCTTCATCCACAATTGTGCCGACGGTGGAGTGCCCTCCCTGAAAAAAATCGACCTTTCCAGAACTGGCCGCCACAGCCGCGGGGTAGGCCTGCAAATGCCGCTGAAAACCATTTAACTCCCTGCTTTTCAATAAACAGCGGACATTGAGCGGATCAGGTTCAAACGCGAAGACCCTGGCGCCCTCGGCGGCCGCGTACACGGCAAAACTTCCCACATGGGCCCCGATATCGACGACGGTCTTGCCCTTCCAGTCCTTCATTCCCATCAAACCGCAATAACGGCCGAAGGTGTCGATAATGGCCATTGTATCAGGACGCACGCAAATACAAAACCCCCGGGACATTTTCAAAACCAGCTGCTTGTCGTCCAGCCTGGATATCCGCGAATAATGCAGCAGTAAAAGCACCCAGCTGTGCACGGTCAACGGCAGCCAATTTTTAATGTCCTTGCGCTGCTTCCAAAAAAACCGGGCATATTTTATGAACATTCCAAATGCTTTGAAAATTTTCTTCATAGAACCCCTTATGGGTCTTCCTTATAGATGTGGCCGACCTTGTCTTTGCTGACCGCCAGACGCACGGCAGGCCTTTTTCCCTTGGCCGTAATCTTATGCCATTTATTCTTTTCAATGAGCACCACATCACCTTCCTTGACCATATGTTTGACGCCCTCGATCTCAAACTCCCATTCGCCGGCGACAATGTACCACCATTCGTTCCAGTCATTGTGGTGATGCAGGCGGTTGCCTTCGCCCGGCAGCTGGCTGATCAAAGTCGCGCTGTTGCTTTCGGTGTTGATGAGGCGCCGGGTCCATGCTTTGCCATTGTCATGATGGGCAATGATTTCCTTCAAATTCACCATGAGCTGGTTTTCTTTTAAAAAATCAATGTCTGAAATCCCGTCGCTGGTCAAAATGGTTTTCACATCTTTTTCCACCCTGAATTTTTTTCCGGGCTCATAATACCGGGGCTCAGCCCGGGACGGGTCTTTTTGCGCCGCGATGGCCAGCTGGGCCATCTTAAAATCCTCTTCATGGTCGATATCAATGGTCGAAAAACCCTTGAGCGTAAAATATCCGGTCTTCCCTTCTCCTCCAAATGTTCCGGCGCTGAATTTCCTTATATTGTCACGGTAATTACCGACCTTCCAGGCCATAATGGCGGAAGAGAATAATACCACCGGTTTTAAATGTTGGGAAGGGGGCATTACTTTTAAAGGATCAAAATTCAAAGGCTTTCCTTCAAACAGCCCTTCAATCTGCTCTTCTTTGACGCTATGCAATGTATCATAGTTGCCCTCAATCATCATGGACACAAATCCCCGGATGTCCTCTTGGGACAATAACGGAGAAGTAGGATTGATCTGCACAATAATGTCGCAGGGCACATGATCGATAAAATCCAAAACAAACATGTCGTTGGTCGCATCATCGCCGGCCAATGCGGCGGGCCGTTGGTAAAACCGGATCCCGGATTCTTTGGCGATGCCGTCGAATATTTCCGATTCGGAATTGACGTAAATCCCTTTAAAAACGCCGGCGGCTTGAGCGGTGTGCGCCACATGGCAAACCAATGGCCTGCCATCCAAAAGGCGTAAATTTTTGCTTTTAATGCGTTTGCTCCCCAACCGGGCGGGGATCATGGCAACAATGTTCATGGGGGCTCCGCTATCTGTTTTTATATACTTGTTCAACAAGGCGCATCAATTTAAGCGCGTCCTGTGTATTGCCTGCCGGCACCGGCCGCTGACGCCGTACGCTGTCGATAAAAACATTCATCTCTTTTTCCCACGAATAATCCGTATGAAACGTGATGTTCTCTTCCTGCGTCCACATGGCCGCGGGCGGCATGGTGCGGTTTTGCGCGATGGTCATTTCTTCATCACCGTAGGTGTTGGAAGAGGTCTTTAATCCATTGATCGTGATGTACCCACGTTCCAGAAATATTTCCAAAGAAAAAATGTGCCTCCACTGAGTCATGGTCGAATGCAGGGACGCCACTTGGCCCTGTTTGTTGCGGAAGATCGCGAACACATTGTCTTCAATGTCCAGTTTCCAGTACAAATTGGACACATACGCGTGCACCTCATCAAAATCGCCGCAAAACATCAGGAACAAATCCAGCATATGGATGCCCTGGTCGAGAAAAATACCCCCGCCGGCGATTGCTTTCTTCGAACGCCAATTGGCAAAAAATTTCTCATCCACGCTTTTACCATAACGGCCGCGCATCCACAAAATCTTCCCATATTCACCGGAGTTGATCAGCTTTTTCGTATGCAGCATGCTTTCATGGTGGCGGTGGTTGAAACCGAACATCAATTTACGCCCGGAACTTTTTTCCGCTTCGATCATGGTGTTTAACTCCCGCATGTTGCGGCCCGGGGGTTTTTCACAAAACACATGCTTGCCGGCCTGGAGCGCTTTGACCGTCAGCGGCGCCAGCAAGTCATTGGGCGTACAAATGACCACCGCGTCAATGGCTGGATCCTCCAAGAACACCTGCGGGTCTTTCGCGTGAAGGACCCCTTCGGGGACAGGCGCTCCGGCCCCAATCTCACAAACGCCGGCCACCCGGCAGGAAGCCAGCTTTTGGATGGTGTCATAACGGATCTGGCCCATTTTGCCAAATCCAAAAATAGCGAAAGTTAAAGGGGTCACCGGATCATGTACTCCGCTTTGCCGATAATGGCGTCATTGATATAGTGCAACAATAAATTATGGATGAGCTCTACGTAGCCAAAAGCCCGGGAATTGACCCAAATATTGATATCACCTTTAGCGCGCAAAGGATTGTCTGGAGCAAAACCCGACAGGGTGATGACCTTCATGCCTTTGGCCTTGGCGGCGCTGACGGCATTGAGGATGTTCTTGGACGTGCCGCCGCTGGAAATGGCGATCAAAACATCTCCTTGATCGCCAAACGTTTCTATGGCCTTCTGAAAAACTTTTTCATACCCAAAATCATTGGCAAAGGTCGTCAGCATGGGAGAACCGCTGAAGGCCATGGCCTTGAGGCCCGCGTTTTTGGTCAGGTCGATGGCCATATGCTCGGCAATGGCCGACGAGCCGCCATTGCCGACCAAAATGATCTTGTGCCGGGTCTTTCTGGTCGCTTTCAGGATCTTGACGGACTTCTCCAGGCCTTTGCGATGAGACAGGTCCTTCAGGCAATTTTTTAACACGGCGTCAAAATCGGAAAAATAAGAAGTCACGTTCATTAACCGCCCCTTTTCATTTTTTCTTTCAGCGCCTGCCCTGGATGTCCTGGAGCTTCCCCATATATTGTTTTTCATATTCCCGGCAGCATTGGTCCAGCAGCTCTAAAACTTCCAGGCTTATGCGTTGCGCCGCCCAATCGCGGCGGTCGGCAAATTCCTGCCGCTCATCGGCATTGGCTTTGGCGGGTTGCCACCCGCAGCGCCGGTAAATCGGAAGATCTATTCCCGAGGCGATCTTTGTCCGGGGAACATTCTGTTTCCTCATCGCCCGCCGGGTCAAAGCGTTGAGCGCTGTCCCCAGCTTGCCTGTGATCTCCTCCATGTACGGCCACGGGTCAAGGACAAAGGATTCGAACAGCACCGTCAGGATGCGCTCACCGTAGAGAGGAACCAATGCTTCCTTGCTTTCCCGGGCGCGCCGTGACATCCATAGGATCGAATGCACCGCCCTCTCCGTTTCATTGGAACGCAGGAACACATCCTCCCATCCGCGCGTCCAGCATGGAAGTTCCGCGCCCTTATGCTCAAAATGGACGGCGGAGTACCGCACGTCCCCGATCAGCTTCGCGATGTTCAGGGCCTGCTGTTTGACCATATACAAAGGGTGGCGCATCACCTCGATGAACAGCAGGCGGTCACCCAGCGCTTCGAACACCGGACGTCCCATGCCCAACAGTTGATGGGTGGCCAGATGTAAAATGGGCCTTTCTTTCTCAACCCGCGCCGGAACGGTCTCGTCCCCGGGGCCGAACAGCCTTTGCACATACCGCCAGGGGCGCGCATCCATGAACGCGCTGGAAAGGTCCCCCCACCGGAAATTCACGTCCCTGCCCATCATGGTATAATACAATTTCTGGTCCGCAAAGGTCCGCACCATGGTCCGGGCCGTGTTATCGTCGATCTTTCCCAGATCCCAAAGCTGGCATATCAGTTCCATCTCGAACGAATAGGAAAGCTTCTCCACCCTGTCTAAAGCGCTGACAATGGGCGAAAGCATGGTCTTACCGCATCCCGGCAGGCCATCAATAATAAGAATTTTAGAACCAAATTGAGTTTTACGCGTCGTCTTGATCATGATGTCCTATTGACACGGATCTTATTCTCAACTTTTTTATGAATATCTTTAATGGCCTTGCAGACCCGGTCAATCTCATGCTTCTGCAGGCTTGCCGAACTGGGCAGGCTTAGGCCTTTGGATGCAAGCTCTTGTGAAACACTTAAATATTGCCCCGTATTATAAATTGGCTGTGTGTGCACCGGCAGGAAAAATGGGCGTGTCTCTATATGCATTAAATTTAATTCAGCCATCAAATCATCTCTGCCGATTCCATACTCTTCTTCAACAAGGATGGAATACAGCCAATAAACATTTTGGGCCCATTTGGCTTGCGGCGGACGAATGATCCCTGCAACACCTTCCAATTGTTTTTCATACCTCTGGGCAATGTCCAATTTTGCTTGCAGGATGGATTCAATCCTCTCTACTTGCGCGACCCCGATGGCGGCCTGGATATTGGTCAGCCTATAGTTATACCCGAGAACAGGGTGCCAGTAACGCCGGGAAGGCGACATGCCGTGGTCACGCAACAATCTCACCCGTTGCGCAATATCGGGATTGTCCGTGACGATCATCCCCCCCTCGCCGGTGGTAATGATTTTATTGCCATAAAAACTGAAAATACCAATGTCCCCGATGCTTCCAACTTTTTTCCCCTTATACCCGGCCCCGTGCGCTTCAGCAGCGTCCTCGATCACAGCCAGATCATGCCTGCGCGCAATTTCAAGGATAGGATCCATATCGGCAGGATGGCCATACAAATGTACTGGTATGATGGCTTTTGTCCTGGGCGTGACCGCTTTTGCAACGAGGTCCGGATCGATGTTCCAGGTGGTGGATTCACTGTCCACAAATACAGGTTTAGCGCCGGTATAGCTGACCGCATTGGCCGTGGCGATAAATGTCAGGCTTGGCACTATGACTTCATCGCCTTGATGAATGTCTAAAGCCAATAAAGCCAAATGCAGGGCCGTGGTCCCGTTGCTGGTCGCCACAGCGTGCCGTGATCCGCAAAAATCAGCGAATAAAGCCTCGAATTGACTCACATATTTTCCCGTGGAGGATATCCAATTGGAAACGATGCAATCAGTCACATATGCCAGTTCCTTTTCAGCCAAAGACGGCTCGGCAACCGGCAAACGGAGCCGCTGATCATATAAAGCTATATCAACAATCTTGCTTTCCTGATCAAGGATTGGAATGACGCGGACCGTTTCACCGAACATTTTCGTTATTTCCGCGACATTCATCCCTATGGCGGCGGTCTTGGCTTGCGGCCTTTCCAGCAATTCTATTTTGGTTTCCAAACTCCAGCCTTTTAATATGGCCCTGCGGATATCACCATCGGTCATAAGGCCCAGGAAACGCCGGCTTTGGGTGTCAACGATAAACACCGTCCCTATGCCGCCCCGGCTGATGACCTCCATGGCCTGCCTGATGGTGCTCCCCAAGGAAATACTCATTTCATTGATCTTTGACCTGTCTATTTTTTTCATGGATTTCGCTCTACCACCAGACCCGCTGACTTCCAAGACCTTTGGTGTACTGAATCAACCGTTTGACCAGCCTTGCATAGAGGGGGACCGAAAAGCCCTCTTTCCTCTCTTCAATCTTGACCTCAGGCTTCGAACATCCATGTTCAATTTCAATGAACATACCGCTTTCAGCCGTCCCGGTCTCTTCCAGATAACAATCTTTCGGAAGATACCGGCCGTGATATCCCCCCAGGACCATATAATTCTTCAGGAGCCAAATCTTTGAACAAAGCTTTAGACCGCAGAGGAAGGTGACAAGCTCGTCACAATTCATGATGATATAGGGGGCCCATAATCCATAATTGAGTTGGCAGGATTGTTCGACATCTAAAACGGTGCTTCCCACGTCCCTTGTCCTAAGCCGCAGAAAAACGCCATTCCGGGCGATCGAACATACCTTCTTAAGGAACTCAAAAGGGTCTGTCTGATGCAGGATCACATCTCTTGATAAAATAAAGTCCGGTCTAATGTGCTGTATATTCTCCAGCCCGGGTTCGGTCAGGATGAATTGGGCCCCGGGGTATTTTTGCCTTGCCCTCTCTATGCCCGTCTTTGAAATATCACAGCCTGTATACTGC
>JACQQW010000068.1 GCA_016206745.1 Candidatus Omnitrophota bacterium
GCGCGTTCCTGTGCACCCAGCAGGCCGGCAAACACATGGAAAAAACCGGCAGGGGGAGCATCATCCTTCTTTCTTCCATATATGGCGTCGTGGGCAATGACCAGCGCATTTATGAGGGCTCCAACCTGGCGGATGTCTATGGCGGGGACAAGGTGGAGAAGCCCAAACGTATTTACGCGCACGCGTCCTACGCGGCGGCCAAGGGCGCGCACATTTCCCTGGCCAGGTATTTGGCGGCCTATTGGGGGCAGAAGAACATACGGGTCAATTGCGTTTCGCCCGGCGGCGTGGCGCATAAGGACGAGAACGCGGTGTTCGTCAAGAAATACTGCGACCGCGTGCCCTTGGGCCGCAAGGCATCAGTGGAGGATGTCACCTGTGCGGTCATTTATCTGGCTTCCGACGCGGCGTCCTATGTGACCGGGCATAATCTGATCGTGGACGGGGGGTGGACGGCATGGTAATAGGGGGCCGCAAAGTTGGGGAAGGGCAGCCGTGTTTCATCATCGCGGAAGCAGGGGTCAATCATAATGGGCGTTTAGACCTGGCAAAAAGATTAATTGATGCCGCCGCGCAAGCCGGTGTTGACGCGGTTAAATTTCAGACGTTTGATACGGAAGAAGTCATTATCGAAGGCGTCGCGAAAGCCCCCTATCAGAAGAAGACGACCGCCGCGGGTGAAAGCCAGACGGCGATGTTAAAAAGGCTGGAGATTGATAAAGCGTTTCATTTAAGACTCATTAAATACTGCAGACAGAAGAATATTATTTTTCTTTCCACTTGTTCGGGAGAAAGCAGTTTAAATCTGTTGGTGGAATTAGACCTTCCTGTGCTCAAGATCGCTTCAATGGACATAGCGAACCCGATGTTCCTTGAGAAAGTCGCCCAAAAAGGCAAGCCCGTTATCCTGTCCACAGGAATGAGTTTATTGGCGGAGGTTGAACAGGCATATCAATGTTTGAAAGGTAATGGATGTAAAGAGATGGCCATTCTTAAATGCACGTCAAATTATCCGACCTCTCCCGGCGAAGTACATTTAAGAGGCTTGCAGGCATTGCAAGAAAGGTTTAACGCCGTGATCGGTTTTTCAGACCACACGCAAGGGCTGGGCGCTTCCCCCTATGCCGTTGCGATGGGCGCTAAGATTGTTGAGAAGCATTTTACCCTGGACAAAGGCATGGAGGGACCGGATCACAAAGCATCGCTTTCTCCTGATGAGCTTACCTTATGGGTCAAGGAAATACGGCGGGTGGAACAAATGCTGGGAAGCAAAGAGATACAGCCAACCCAAAGCGAGAAAGAGACCAGCAAAGCAATGCGCAGAAGTTTGGTTCCCAGGGTGGACTTAAAAAAGGGGGACATCATCACCCGTAAGAATATTGCCGCGAAGAGGACGGGCGGAGCGGGCATATCCGCGTTGGAGTTTTACAAGGTATTGGGCTTGGAGGCGGCATGTGATGTCCCGAGGGACAAACCGATCCAGTGGTCCTATTTAGAGAAATAAATGTATATATCATCGGCATGCGTAACGCATGAGAAAATAAAAGATTCTGTTGAAGAACTTGCGCTTAACGGGTTTAAGGACATTGAACTCTCCGGGGGCACAAAGTATTATCAGGGATATGAAGAAGACTTGCTGCGTCTCAAAGAGCGGTATAATTTGCATTATCTTGTGCACAATTATTTTCCGCCTCCCAATCAGGATTTTATATTGAATCTGGCCTCTTTGAACGATGAGCTGTATCAAAAGACCCTGGGACATTATCAAGGCGCCATTGCGCTTTCAAGGAAATTAGGCGCAAGAAAGTTTGGGTTACATGCGGGTTTTCTTATGGATTTCACCGCCAAAGAGATTGGGAAAGACATTTCATGGTCCGGCCTCTATGATAAAGACAAGGCCATGGAGAGGTTCTGCGAAGGGTACGATCGCCTTAGGGAAGCGGCGAAAGATGTTGAATTATACATTGAGAACAATGTCTTGTCGTCCGCCAATGCCCAAACTTTTCAAGGCCAGGAGCCTTTTATGCTTATGGATCACCGGGGGTATGTGGAATTAAAGGACCGGATTGATTTTAAACTGCTTTTGGATGTCGCGCACTTAAACGTGAGCGCTCATTCTTTAGGGCTTGATTTTATTGGGCAATTGGATAAGCTGTTGCCTGTTTCTGACTATGTACACCTTAGTGATAACGACGGTTACCATGACCAGGGCCGTTGTTTTTGTGAGAACAGCAGGCTTTTAAGTGTTTTAAAGGAGCATGACTTCCGGAACAAGACCGTGACAACTGAAACATATGGGAGTGTTTCGGATATAAAATTATCACAATCGATTGTCAAGAGATCATTGCAATTATACACCGATAAGGCGCCCCTGTAATTTAAAAATCACAGAAAGAAAGGTCCGTATGTCACAGTTCGAATGTTGGCAAAAAACCAAGCATGTGGATGTGTTTGATGCACGTCTGTTTTACCCGACATTTTGTTTAAATCAAGTCTATGAGAATTTTAATGAATTTGTCCTGTTTAAAAAAAGGCTGGCAGGAGCGGGGCCTTTTAAATTGTTGGATATCGGGTGCGCGACAGGCGAGATTTCACGGTATTTGCGGTCTTTTTACCCGCACATGCAGTATAC
>JACQQW010000069.1 GCA_016206745.1 Candidatus Omnitrophota bacterium
ATTGGGACCGGTCAAACCAATGCGCTCATTGGGAAAAATGCCCAGGCTCACATTGTTGAGCAACATGCGTTCGTCGAAATTTTTGCTTAAATTGGCAATGGTGATCATAAATTCTCTACTTCTTTTAAGGACAATTCCCGCCATTGCCCCGTTTTTAAATTCTCCAGCGTGAGGCGGCCGACGGCAATGCGTTTTAAATAAATGACCCGGTGATCAACACTGTAAAACATCCCGCGGACCTGGCGTTTGCGGCCTTCATGGATGGTAATGGTCAATCCGGTGTCGCTGCCATTATAACGGACATCCGTAATTCGGCAAGGGGCAGTTTTGCGGCCCTCCAGCATGACGCCGGCCTCTATGTGCCTCTTTGTTTCCGGTTTTAATTTCCCGGCAATACGCACATGGTATGTTTTATCCAGGTGGAATTTCGGGTGCGTCAGTTTCTGCGCCCAGGCCCCGTCATTGGTGAATAATAACAGCCCTTCGGTGTCCCGGTCCAGGCGGCCCACCGGCGACAAATGCCGCAGGTGGCCGGGCAACAGGTCCATCACGGTCTTTGGGGCATGCGGGTCGTCTTTGGTGGTCGTATACCCGGCAGGTTTATGCAGGAGAATATATGTGTAATCCTTGGACAGGATTTTCCGCCCATCGACACTAATGTCTTCGCTGCCATCGACCGGGGTCGACGGTTCTTTCACCATACACCCGTTGACCCTGACCCTGCCAGCCTGGATAACATCCATCGCTTCCCGGCGGGAGCAAACCCCATTATGGGACAAAAAAACCTGCAGGCGCATAAAATTCGGCTTATTAAGGCTATGTTGTGAAGATGTCTTTGGATAGGCTGGACTGCCTGATAATCGTCTGAAAAGTACCGATGCGAAGCTCTTTGTGATCGGGGACAGGTATGGTTATAGTCGATGTTTCTGTTTTCTTTTGCATAACAATATGACTACCGCGCCTGCGCACTTGCGAAAATCCATGTTCGCCCAAGATCCGGCAAACTTCTCTTCCGGAAAGCACAGGCAACTTAGGCACAAGTGACCTCAAACTGGGTCACATAGACTTCCCCATGCAAACGCTGGCTGACCTCTTCCGGGGAAGCACTTTCTAAAAAAAGTTCCACTGCTTCCCGGATGTTCTTACGGGCCTCTTCAATGGTGTCGCCTTGACTGGCAACATCCAGCTCCGGACACAAGGCCACGTATCCGTCGCCCTCTCTCTCTATGATGGCTGTTAAATAACGAGTCACATTGCCCTCCTTGATTGATTTCTAAAAGTCTAACATATGCCCAGCACATCAGCAAGATATATACTAGGTGGGATTTTTCAGGTTCTCTGCCGCAGGGATTCGTAGACGATGATGGCGGCGCTGACGGAGACATTGAGCGAATCGGCCAGGCCGTTCATGGGGATTTTGACTTTGAGGTCGCAATGCTTTTGCCAAAAAGGGCCCAGGCCCTGGTCTTCCGCTCCCAATACAATGGCCAGCGGCCCTTTGAGGTTGGCCAGGCTGTACATGTCTTTGGCTTGAGGAAAAGTTCCCAGGACTTTAATGCCTTTCTGTTTTAAAAAGGTTCTTATATCTTCGGAAGTGCTCATGGCCACAGGCACTGTAAATACCGTTCCCATGCTGGCGCGGATGACATTAGGATTGAACAGGTCGGTTTTAGGGTCACATATGAACAATGCCTCCACCCCGGCCCCGTCGCAGGTGCGCAGGACAGCGCCTAAATTGCCTGGTTTCTCCACGGATTCAATCACCACCACTAAAGGATTGGCGGACAGTTTTAAATCACCCGGCTGCTTGAGAGAAACCTGTGCCACAGCAATGACGCCGTCATTTCTTTGGCCATAGGCTATTTTTTCGAATACTTTTGCGTTGACCTCAATCTGGGAACACCCGAATTCTGGGACACGTACAGAATGCGTACATGTCCCCGAATTCTTACAATAAATCACTTTTTCTATTTTAATGCCCGCGGCAAGGGCGCTTTGTATTTCCCTGGCCCCGTCAATGACCGCCAGGCCGGTTTCTTTGCGGGCTTTAGGTTCACGCAAAGCGGCTATTTCTTTGACCAAAGGATTGTGGACGCTTGTGATCATTGCAATGCCTTCAACACCGGCTCATTGAGCGTGAACGCCCCGGTCCGCCATGAGGCGGCCATATCTTTTTGATGTTTAGGCCACAGGTCCTTCCAGCGGTCCCATCCGCTCACCGGCCCGGCCCGGTGCACCCAGGGGGGATTGGGATAATAGCTTAACAGCCCGTCGGGGAACATATAGTGTTTGACCGCTTTATAGGTCCAGTAATTCCAGTGAAAACCAAAATCATTAAAACATTTGACCAAATCTTTGACATAGGCGTGTTCCCCGTAAAGCCCGCCGCGGTAATTGACCCCGAATTCGCCCACATGAATGGGCCTTTGTTTGGCCTTGGCAAATTTAAAATAACCCTCCATCCTTTTGTGCATCACGTCTTTATTCCATATGCCTTGTTGGGATGCCAACGGGTAACGCAGATGCGGCGTCAGATTAAAAGTAAATTCCATCGGCTCATAAAAATGGATGCTGTACACCCAGTGATCATCCGGAAAATCATCCAGAACAGCAATGTCCTGGGCCCAATGTTTGCCCTCGACAAACAAAATATGGTTTTTGTCGCACCGGCGCACGGCCTTGATTGTTTCGCGGTAAAATTCGTTCAAGATTGCGGCATCTTCCAGGACCGCCTCATTGAGCAGATCATATCCCGCGATCATCGGTTCATCTTTATAACGGTCCGCCAGCAATTCCCATAATGCGTACACCCGGTGACGGTTGGATTTTTTGGTCCACAGCCCCGCTTTACCAAAACTATCGGAATGCCAATCGGGGTTCTGGCTGCCCGGAGCGGCATGCAAATCCAGGATCACATAAACATTATACTTATTCGCCCAATCGAGGGTTTCATCCAAATACTTAAAACCCGCCGGGTTGTTTTCAATCAACCGGCAGTTAAACGGCAGGCGCACGCAATTAAACCCCCAAAGCGCCACCCGGCGCAGGTCCTGCTCCTGGATAAAATTGCGGCGAAAAGAAAATTCCAGGTCCGCCAGCGCCTTGTCCCCGAGAGTTTTGGCGAATCCCTTTTTCATCAACTGTTCAGGCGTATTGGGCGCGTGCATAAAATACGCCTCCATCATCAGCCAGCCGCCGAAATTGACCCCTTTCAGCCGCATGCGCTGGCCTTTTCCATCGATAATGGACGCTTTGGAAGTCCTTAAGAAAGCATCGTTCATAACAGGCCCTTGGAGATAAGGTAAAGTTTTAAGGCATTTGCGGTTTTATGGTCGCTGACGATCTGCACTTCATTATGCCCGCCGCTGGAGGTGATGAATTCTTTGGGGCCACTGGCGGCTTCGAATAAACGGCGGCCCATCGCATAAGGGACGGTCTGGTCTTGCGGGCTATGGATGAATAATTTAGGGACCGGAATGTGGCGGATTTTACTTAAAGAATCAAACTTGACCCGCATCAGGAATGACGGCAGATGGGGATAAAACACTTGGGCGGCTTCCCGGGCCGAGGTGATGGATGAATCCACGATCAGCGCCGCGGCCGGGCGTTTGGCCGCCAAATCCACGGCCACAACGCCCCCCAGTGAAGCGCCATACAGGATGATCCGTTCCATGTTGATGTCCCCGCGGCTTTTTAAATAATCGTGCGCGGCCTGGGCATCTAAATAGATCCCTTTCTCCGTCGGCACGCCTTCGCTTTTGCCATACCCGCGATAGTCAAAGGCCAGAACATTCAGGCCAAGGTCGTGGAAAAACTTGATTTTCATCAGCCGGTCGCCCATGGTCCCGGCATTGCCATGGGCAAAGATCAAGGTGGAAGCGGCGTGGGGGCGCTTTAAAAACCAGGCATTGATGCGCACGCCATCAGGGGCCTGTATATAAACATCCTCATAAGGCAGCCCTGCCCGGGACGGCGTGATGAAAACATCTTTACCCGGAAAAAATATCGCCGTGGATTCCAAATACCGCACCAGGAAAAACACCCCAACGGCGGTCACAAGGACGATGATGGCCATAACGCTCATAAAGGTGCGCATAAACATGACTTTGGCTAAATATGCCTGGGAATCAGGGAGACCATCAAACGGATGGCCTTGATGACATCTTCCATGCGGCAGGGTTTGGTCAAATAATGGTCTGCCTGCAGGGTCAAGCCTTTTTGCACATCGGATAGTTCATCCAAAGCCGAAACAATGATCACCGGCTGCCATTTCGGTGAAGGCGGCTGTGCGCGCAGCCGTCGCAGCACTTCCCAACCATCCATCTTCGGCATGATCAAGTCGAGGATGATCACATCGGGGTTTTCGCTTTTGATCTTTGCCCATGCCTCCTGCCCGTCGCAGGCCGTGACCACGCCATAGCCCGCCCCCGCCGTTTTTTGGGCCATGATCTGCAGAACGCTCCCTTCATCGTCGGCAAGCAAAACTTTAATGGCGGCCATGGCTCTACCTGGCAGAAGAATAATTTCTTAAATCGTAATGGATCTCTTTATTCGGCATTTCAATGCGGTCAATGGCGACATTGGCCTTGGCAAAAAATTTCTCCGCCATGGTGTCATGGTAATCGGAAAACACCACCACGCGCCTGATTCCGGCGGTAATCAGGGCCTTGGCACAGGTGGTGCAGGGCATGTTGGTAACATAGGCGCCGGCGCCTTCCACGGCATGGCCGCGGCGGGCCGCCTGGATGAGCGCGTTCATCTCCGCGTGCACCGTGCGCGCGCAATGATTGTCCACGATCAAACACCCCGCGTCCTCGCAATGCTCATCGCCGGGAATGGACCCGTTATAGCCGGTGGCGATCACATTTTTGTTCTTGACCAGCACACAGCCGCAATGCATGCGCGGGCAGGTCGCCCGTTCGGAAGCCAGCATCGCCAGTTTCAGAAAATATTCGTCCCAGTCCGGGCGTTTAGCCATCCTGTCCTCCTAAAACTGAAATTATCTTAACAAATCGTTCCTGCGGGGGCAATAAACTTAACACTAAATGTCCCGGCAGTTCAAAATCAAAAAAGAACCCTGGGTGGACAAGGATGTGGTGGCGGCGTAAAGTGTCCAGGACAAAACTTTCTTCGTCTATGTGACCGGCATGAACGACCGCGTACCATCCGCCTTCTACGCTTAAGACATTGACCCCTGATTTGGTCAAGCATTCCAAGTTAGATTTGACCCGCTGCAGGATCTGTGTCCGCATGGTTTCGGCATGGGCAAGCCATGCGGCAAGCGCATTTTGCGCCGGGGTATTGACGGACAAAAATGTATCGGCGATGATCTCAAGCCGTGCCAGTGCTTCATTGACCAAACCGTCCGGCCCATTGACCAGCATCCACCCCAGCTTCATTTGCGGCAGGCCCATGCTCTTGGACAACCCTCCCAGGACAAAAGTCAGAACGTCATTATGCTCCCGCAAAGACACAAACGGGCCGTCATTAAGGCGATAATCAAAAAAGACTTCGTCGGAAATGATCGCCAGCCCATGTTTGCGGCAAACAGCGCTCAACCGCCTTAACTCTTCCGCTTTCACATAGGACCCTGTGGGATTATTGGGATTGACCACAATAATGGCCTTGGTGCGGCCATCGATCAAACGTTCCAGTCGATTAAAATCAATGCGCCAATTGCCCTGATCATAAACCAGGGGGTAATGTTCATAATGGGCATCGTTTAACTCCAATAAAAATTGGAATAACGGATAACCGGGACGGGGGACCAGCACTTTATCGCCGGGATCAAGCAAAAGCCGGAACAAATATGCGTAGGACTCCGATGTGCTGGAGGTCAGGATGGTCCGCCGGGGATCAAACCGGCAAAAACGGCCTGCCGCTTCCCGGGCAGGCAATGTCCCCATGGAATCCGGCGCATACTGCAGGTTCTTAGCGTCGGGCAAGGATTGAAGGATTTCTGGCGGGTAAGCAAAAGCGCACCGGGTGGGATTGGATTCGGTCAAATCCACGATCGCCGCGCCCTGGAGTTTTAATTCATCCATCAATTGATTTAAAGCATTGGGCTTGCGGTCCCAGTTGGTGCGTTTAGAAAAGAGCATAAACCTTATGGGGGAGAAAGGCCTTTTTCCTTTAACTCATTGTATTGTTTCTTTAACTCATCAAATTCACTCTTGGCCACCCACTGGACATCTTCCCGTTTTTTCTTCAATTGCTCATTCTGACGTTTCAGCTCTTTGACTTCAGACGACAATTGCCCGACGGTGGTTTCCAAGCTCATGGCCTTGGTAAACGCGGCCCGTTTGGCTTCGGAGAGCACATCATGTTTGATTTTCAATTCCTGCAACTCGCGTTCCAGACGCAGGCGGTTGGAGTGCTCCCGTTCCAGGTCTTTCTCCGCGCGGACAACCTGCCCTTTTAAATCTTTTTCATGGTGCCTGGCCTTATCGAGATTGACCTGCTCTTTTTCCCGCCACTGCCTTTCCAGGGTCAGCTTATCCAAGGCCTCTTTATTGCGGACTTTATGCTCTTCAATTTCTTTTAAAACGCTCTTCTCCCGGATTTTTATTTTTTCAAGCTCAGCCAGCAGCGTATTATTGTTCCTCTCCCAACGCTTGGCAATGGCCTCCCAGTCCTTGTGCGGCCCATCCGCCCTGGTGGCATCCGGGATCATTTGGGCCCGGTCTTCTTTCTCTGTCTTTTCTTTTTTCTTCGCCTTGGTTTCAGTTTCAGACGGCATCATATAAATGACGATGACAATGGCCATCAACACCGCGAAACCTAAGATGATTACCCAAAACATGTGCCGTCCTTCCTTAAAGGTGGTGCTTTAAAAATAACATATAATCCAGGTAAAATCAAAATTTGGATTAGGGCCGCTTGGATTGGAACTGCCTCAAATTATCTTTTGCCGGGACAAAATCAGGAGATATTTCCAGGGCCTTTTCAAAATTGGACTTTGCTTGGGCCATATCGCCCATTTTGACCTCCAGCACGCCTAAATTATTCCAAAGCACCGGGTCGCGCGGGTCAATGGCAATGGCGTGCTGGTATTTGTCTTTCGCTTCATGAAACCTGCCAAGCCCTTCTAAAGAATGCGCCCAGTCAAAAAGAATTCCCTTCATAAATCCCAGATAAAAACGTTGAGCTGTGGTATTGGCCGCCTTACACCGATTGCCCCTGCAATCGGTACTATTTATATTTGCCATAGTTTTGGCGGCATAACCCTTCATGATGGTATAAGCCTGGTCAAAATGGGTGTTGGCGGCCTCATAACGTTTGTCAAAATAATAGGCCTTGGCCAAAAGCAAATGCCCGCGCGCGAAATTTGGCTCAAAGGCCATGGCGCGTTCAAATAGCGCCGTTTCACTGCGCCAAAAGGTGTTTTGCCCAATTGCCACCATCCCCCAAACGGCCACAACCAGGACCAGCGCCCATTTGGCTTGTTTCTTAAATAATTTTTGGCCATACATCACCCCGATCACCACAATGCCCACCATGGGCAAATACAAAAAATGCTCGGCGGTCAAAATCAATGAATATTCATTAATCAACGGCACAATGTTCAAAACCGGCAATAAAGCCAGTATAAACCAGAGGGCGCCAAAACGCACCGCTTTCTCCGCCCGGGCAATTAAAAACGCCGCCGCAATAAGCGCCGGCCACCACCAAAGGCTGGCGGACAAAATGTCCGTCGAACGGTAATAGTGCAGGTCATAAGGAAACAATACCACCCGAATATAGGTAAACAAGGTCTGCGCGATGGCCAAGACCCGCAATTTTAACTCCCCCGGTGAGGCCAAAATGTCCGTCAATACATGCGCCCCGGTGACGGCCTGACGAAACACTAGAAAACTAAATGCCATGGCGGCAAACGATGCCCAGAACACCGGGCGCTTTTGCCCACGGTGCCAATCCACCAAGACCACCAGCGGCACAACCATTAAACTTTGTTCCTTGGTCAACAGACCCAAACCAAAACAGCCCAAACTTAAAGACCACCGGCCCTTTAAATAAAAAATCAATGCCGACAAGACCCAAAAAGCCATCAATAAATTCGAAACTCCGGCCACGCAGGCAACAGCCTCGGTCTGGACCGGATGTACTATAAACAATACCGCAACTGCCCAGGCCAAAGAAAAGGTAAATCCCAACACCATCAAAAGCCTGTAAATCAATGCCGCATTGACGGCATGCACTAAAACATTAAATAAATGCCAGCCCCAGGGATGGAGGCCGAATAAAGCATATTCGAACCGGTAAACTATTTCCAGGAATGGACGGTAATAGGCGTTGATCCCGGCAACAGCCTGCGGCGTCGACGGGCCCCAAAAAACATCAAGCCAATGGTCCCAACGGCCGATGTGGGGATTTTGGACGATCAAAACAATGTCGTCGTGGACAAAAGGATGGCTGAGAGTATTGGCAAAGACCAGGAAACAAATGCACAGAAGAGCTAAAGGCGGCCCGAATACGCGGGTCATCCGCCGCCCCACTCCTTTTTCAAACGGGCGGCAAACATTTTGAGCTGTTCAAATTGCCCGTCAATGGCCTTGATCAGATCGTCCATGCCGGCCGTGGAATTGGACTTTGCCAGCTGCTCCAACTGCAAGCAGGCCGCGTGCATGGGTTTAACGGAAAGGTTGCCGGAAGAGCCTTTGATCGAGTGCGCCGCCTCCTTGATTTTAACAAAATCTCCGGCGGTGACCGCGGCCC
>JACQQW010000061.1 GCA_016206745.1 Candidatus Omnitrophota bacterium
ATATTATTAAGCACATCGTTGAGGATATCACCGACCACGGGGTTCTTTTCAATGACCTTTTGCAATTGTTTGCTTCCCTCTTCTATGATCGCATTTGTACCCACACTTTTCAAGTCCACCGACGGGTGGAATTTGACATCGGGCATGGTGCCGGCCAATTGACCGCTGATCTTGATGCGTCTGGCATCATCGCGCAAATATCCCAATGGTTCAACTTTCTTGGCCAGGTCCGCAGAGATATTTTCCGCCACCAGCACCGCCACCTGCATGTCGGTGTTCATATCAAAGCCAACCGTCCCTTTGGCCTTTAATTCCAGGGCTTTGGTAAGCGCCATCACATCATCCCAAAATACCACGGCGTCTTCAATGGTGAATTTGGCCAGGGCCTTTTCCAGTTTTCCAGAATCCTCGCCCAATTTATCTTTCAGCATCTGTGCGATCATGCCGTCCACGCTGCCGGCCAGACCGGGGACAGCGCCCAGGACGGAACCCAGGACCGCTTTAAGGACATTAAACGTATCAATGACCCCGTCACTGATATTGATCTCGCCCTGGCCCTTAATGTTCTTAAGCAAAGTTTCCGGACCGGGCCCCTGGCCGGAGATGTTCATATGGCCGTTGATTTTCCCTTTAAACAGATCTTTGAATTCGAGTTCGCCGCCGGCAAATTCCATGCGCGCGTTAAATCCCTCAAGCCCTTTGCCTCCAACAACCAAATACGGCACCTGCGCCTGCGCCATGGGGATGCTGATACCTAAATCGCCAATGGTGACCCTGGTCCCTAAAATAACAATGTTGCTGATCTCAATCTTGCGCTGGGCCAAAAACGAACCCGCCTCGATCCTGGCCCTGACCTTGTCCACCTCCACCAAAGGTCTTGGGCCGGGAACAATGTCCGCCACCCGGATGCCGGAAACATCCAGGACAATGCCCTGAAATGAAATATTTAAATCGGCGCGCCCGACATCGATTGCACGGCCTGAAGCCTCACTGGCCGATTTTGTAATTTGGGGCAAATAACGGTTTAAATCAAAGGTCTTTAAGAAAATAAAAAGACCGGCCGCAATGATGGCAAACAAAACCGGAATTGATAATAAAATAATTTTGACGGTTTTCATTGCTCCTGTCTCTTTTGGTCCATCGCTTGTTCCTTGATGCGCAGCATTTGGTCGCTGACGCGCTCTTCAACCGCCCGTTTTTGTTCTTCGGCCTTTTGACGGGCGTCATCGACCTTGATTGTGTTTTGGTCCATGAGGTCTTTCACCCGCTCTTGGAGCGTTTCCATGCGGTCCCTGATCATATGCTGCCTGGTCTCCTGTAATAAATCCACCGCTTCCATCTGTGCCTTAAGAGAATCCATCCTCATGCGCATCTGATCATTCATTTGGGCCATTTCCTGGCCGTTGGCAATCAAGAACCGGCGCTGGTCATCAAATGTGTCCGCCAGCTCTTTGGCACGGGCCAAATCGATGTTCAACCCTGAGCGCCTGCCGATTTCGTCCCTTATGGCCTGGGCACTGCGGCGCTGATCCTCCAGGGCCCGCTTTTGTTCTTCAATGCGGCCCATCATTCTCTGGTTCTGTTCATAGACATATTCCAATTGTTCCCTGATTTGCGAGACCCCCTGCCGGACATTAAGAGCAAATTTCTGCCTGGTTCTTTTGTTGGAATTCTCTGTCGAAGTAAACCCGGAGTTGTCCATTGCGGCCTTGACCGAGGATTGTCCTTTATTCATGTACTCGCGCTCCAGGTTCAAGCGGTACAACAATATGCCGATGATGACAAAAGCGGCCACCGGGGTCAAAATAAGCAAACGGATCATAAAATTCCTCTCTATTCTCCCCCTCTTTTTTTCACTCTGACATCATTTTTTCCAAGGACGCCATGTCCGCTGTCGGCGGGAAACATGTTCCCTGGCGGCAAACACTGCAACGCAAAGCGCCCGGCCCCAGCTGATGCTTGAACACCCTGCCCGGAATAAAATACTTATACACCACTTTCCTGATATTGGCAATGGTTGACTGGTCCAATGCGCCCTGGACCGTGATCTCGACCGGCGGATGCCCATGAAAATCCAGGCTTAAACAAAAAAATGCGTAGGAATGCGGCGCCTGGGCAACCGCCGGCATAAACCGTTTTAATACCCCTTGCGAATGCCTGAGGTATTCCTTTTTTTGGGTCAGATAATGCAATTTTCCAAGCGCAAAGGCCGCCACGGAATTGCCGGAAGGCAGGGCCCCGTCATAAATGTCCTGCGGCCTGACAATCAAATCTTTGGCATCGGCGGATGTCATAAAAAAACCGCCGCCCGCATCATCGGAAAATAATTGGACCATGCGGTCCGCAAGCTCCACGGCCTGGTTGAGGTAATGATCTTCGAAGGTCGCTTCATACACCTGCGCCAGCCCCCATAAAAAAAACGCATAATCCTCCAGCATCCCTTCCACCGCGGCCTCCCCACCGGCGAAGCGGTGCGTCAGGCGGCCCTTTGCCTTTAACCGGGCCAGGACAAAATCCGCGGCCTTGCGGGCGGCATCAATATAACGCGGTTGGCCAAACACACATCCGGCAAAAGCAAACGCGGCAATCATCAATCCATTCCAATCCGTCAGGATTTTATCATCCAGGTGCGGGCGCGGGCGCAATTGCCGGAAGGCAAACAGCTTGCGCCTGGCCTTTGCCAAGCCGTCTTGATGTTCCGCCGCAATGTCCCCGGCCAGAAATAAAATATTTTTGCCTGTGAATTCTCCCTGCGGGTCCGCGCCCACGTTCCCGTCCGGGACGACCCCGTAATAACGGTCAAACAATCCTGCTTCTTCCGTGGTCAAAATGCCGCTGATCTCTTTTTGCCCCCAGACATAAAATGCTCCTTCCATTCCTTCGCTGTCCGCGTCCTGCGCGCAATAAAAACCGCCTTCCGGCGAAGTCATGTCCCGCAAGACATAATCCAGTGTTTCCTGCGCGATGCGGGCGTACAAAAAATTACCGGTGATTTGATACGCTTCCGCATAGGCCTGGACCAAAAGGGCCTGGTCATAGAGCATTTTCTCAAAATGCGGAACATGCCAGCGCTGGTCCGTCGAGTAACGGTGGAACCCCCCGCCTAAATGGTCATAAATCCCGCCCAAGGCCATCGCGCTTAAAGTTTTTTCCGCCATTGCCAGGGCCTGCGCCTGGCCGCTATTTTTATATACCCTTAACAAAAAAGATAAAGTATGGCCCATGGGGAATTTGGGCGCGCTGCCGAAACCGCCATTATGGCGGTCAAATTGCGAGGACAAATGCCGAAAGGCGGTGTCCAGGACCCCGGCATCAAGCGGCGCCTCATGGGCTGGGCCGGCCTGGACCTGTTTGTTCAGCACGGCCGTCAGTTCCCCGGCGGAGGACAGAATGTCCTGACGATTATTGTTCCAGGCAGCGGCCATGGCATGCAGCACATCCTTAAAACCCGGCGCGCCCCATTTGGGATAGGGTGGAAAGTATGTCCCTCCGTAAAAAGGCTGGGCCTGGGGCGTCAAAAAGACCGTCAATGGCCAGCCGCCCTGGGCCGTCATGGCGACAACAGCATTCATGTAAATATGGTCAATGTCAGGACGCTCTTCACGGTCGACTTTAACAGCCACAAAATGCGCATTGACCACCGCGGCAATGTCTTCATCTTCAAAACTTTCATGGGCCATGACATGGCACCAATGGCAGGTGGAATAACCGATGGATAACAGCACCGGTTTTTGTTCCCGGCGGGATTTTTCGAAAGCTTCCTCGCCCCAGGGATACCAGTCGACGGGATTGTGGGCGTGCTGCAATAAATAAGGGCTTTTTTCGGCCGATAGATGGTTTGTATATTTTCCCTCCCCTGCACCGTATGGTGCAGGGAGGTCATGAGGGTGGAAATTAGGGGACATTGGGATCAAAAATATCCAGCGTCCTGGCAATGGCCTTGTCCCGGGAAGCAGACTTTACTTCCCGGGCCCCATTCTTCTTTCCATCTGCAGGCTGGCGCATCTCCGGCACAGGCTGAGACCCAGGCTTTTTGGAATTATCTGCGGAAGAAACTGCTGTCTGGGGCGCAACGGCCTCCGCCAGGGGTAAGGCGGGGGGGGCGGCAGGTGGTTTGATCGATTGCCGCTGCCGTGATTTTTGAATGTAGGAACGGGCATGTTTATAATCGGGCAAAATGTCCTCGATGTCCTGGAATTTCGCGCCTGACGCCGTATAATTGCCCGCCTTATACAAGCGCATGGCTTCCTGGTACATGGCCTTGACGCCTTCCACTAACTTCTGCCGTATGGCCTGGCGTTCAGCTTCCAACTTTTTCCGGCGTTCCTGGGCCTCACGCTCCGCCTTGGCCTTTTCCTCATTTTCCCTGGCCGCCTGATCCTGTTTTTGCTTTAATTCCTGCCGGAGTTTTTCTTCCCGGGCTTCGCGTTCCTGGTTTTCTTTCCGGGCCTGTTCCTGTTTGTATTTTTTGTCTAAATATTCTTTACGTTTATTAGAAAAATCAATCTGGGCCTGGCGCTGTCCGGAGGCATCGACCGGCGAAACCACAGGTCCCGGAATTTTCTTTATCAATGGTTTTGCCCCGGTTTTCACCGGCACGGGCGCGGGGACTTTGCGCAAGGAACGGTCGCGACTGTTCCCTACTTTCCTAAATTGAAAAGTCTCCTCTTGTTTCTTGCGCGCGGCCTCCATGCGCTGGCGCCCTTGCTCAAGACGCTGGCGCTGGCGCTCCTGAAACCTCAAAGTTTCCATCCGCAGACGGTCCTTCTGGCGTTGTTCTTCCGCCAAAATCTTTTGACGTTCCAATCCCTTGGTCAATTCACGCTGGCGCGCCCGTTCCTTTTCCTGAAGAAGGTTGGCCAGGCGCTGCCGGCGCACCTGTTCGGCAATAAAATCACCGCGCCGTTTCTCCTCCAGGACCCTGGTTCTTGCCCCATTATCTTTGACCGGACGGACCGTTCCCTTGACCTTTTTAGGAATGGATTTAACCACCGCATTGCGGCGGATCTTATCCCGGGCCTCCCCTTTCTGCCGGGCTAATATGAACGTCTTTTCTTTCTTTCTTAATTCTTCGACTTTGATATCGCGGGCTTTCTTTTGCGGTTGATCACCCATGCTTTGTTTAAGCGTTTGCAAAGATCCCAACACTTTTTCCAGCTCGTCGAATTTACCCTTGGCCGCCTCGAAATCATTGAGTTTGGACAGCCTCAAAATATCATTGTTGAGAATGGCCGCCTTGTCCACCAGCCCCTGAATTTCCATTTCCTGGGCCGCTTCTAATTTGCGCCGGCGGTCCTCTTCCGCCGCTTTGCGGAGAATTTCCTCAGCCCGCCGTTTTTCCTCCAATGCCTTGAAACGCTTCTCTTCGGTGCGGGTGCGTTCCAGGACGGCCTCCCGCTCCGCGCCCTTGCGATCTTCATCCAAATTACTTAAATACCGCCGGGTGGATTTAAAACCAGGGACACCATGTTCAAGGTCTAAGAATTTGACCTTGGCCCGGTCGAATTGACGGTTACGCAAAAGCACAATCGCCTCGTCATAGGCCTTCTGGGCATTGGCCCGCGCCTCTTCCTCACGCTTTTTAATTTCCCTTTGACGATTACGTTCTTCTTCCTCGCGCATTTGGCGCAGCAAGATTTCTTTTTTCGCCTTGAGGTCATGGAATACCTGCTCCACCTGGGCCATTTTCTTCTTGGCCGGGGCAATGCGGCGGTCATCCGCAAGGGAGGCGATTTTTTGATACAGCAAAGATGATTTTTGCGCCAGTTCCGCAATGGCCCGGGCTTGCTTGATCTGGTCTTCTTTAGACAAAGACACGGGTTTGACGGGCGCGGCAGGAGCAACGGCCTTTACGGGGGCCGGCGGATGCGCGGGCGCAGGGACAATTTTGATTTTGGCCGGCGCGAACACCGGCTTGACCGCCTTGGCCGCTTGAGCGGCCTTTGCCCGCGACTCCCTGGCTTGGGCCTTCTTTTCCTGGATGGCTTTTTCTTGGGCGGCTTTCTTCTCTTGCGCAACTTTTTCCCGCGCGGCTTTCTCTTGAGCAGCTTTCTCTTGAGCGGCTTTCTTCTCTTGCGCGACGATATTTGCTTCCCGGACGGCATTTTCTATTTGGACCGGCTTTGCCGCTTTGGCCGCGGCGATTTTCTGCTGGACTTCCGCCATGATTTTCCTGCGCTTGGCTTCCAGTTCCCCGGCATACTTGTTGCGCTCAATCTTTATGTCCGCCTGGCGCAGATAATCCCGGGCCTTTTTATAACCGGGAATTTTGGCGTCGGCTTCGGCAAACTTGATTTTCGATTCTTCCAGCTTGTTTTGATTGAGCAAATCCACGGCGACGGAATATAAGGCCTCGGTGTCCTGCTCCAATTGGCGCCGGCGCTCCCTGGCCTGGGCCTCAATCCGGCGCTGGCGCTCGGACTCCGCGTCATTCTTCGCTTTTTCCTCCGCCAGGACTTTACGCCTGGCTTCCGCGGCCGCCAATTCCTCCTCGCGGCGTTTTTGATCTTCCTTCAATTGCTTGATCCTGGCAATATACACGCGGCCGGACTTAAAACCGGGCATGGTTTTTTCAATGTCATTGAATTTTTCCAGCGCGTCATCATAGAGCTTCTTGTCAAACAAAGTGACGGCCGCCTGATAAATAAAACCGGCTTCTTCTTCCAATTGCTTGCGGCGCATTGTCTCTTTTTGCTGGGCGGACCGCTTTTCTTCGGCTTCCTGTTTGCGGCGGGTGACCTCCTCCTCCCACCGCTGCTGGGCCAAAGCTTTGATTTTTTCCGCCTCCACCCTTTTTTGCTCCAGGGCAATGTCTTTATCAATGCGGTTTAAATAACCGCGGGCGGCCTTATAATCCGGGATGACCCACTCGACGTCCTGGAATTTCTTTTTTGCCCCGGCAAACTTTTTTTCCTTGTATAAGGCAACGGCTTCTTCATAAACATCCTGGGCCTGTCGATTGACTTGATCACGGCGCTCGGTCTCTTTGCGTTCAATCTCTTTTTTCCAGACCTCTTTTTCCTTCTGGCGGGCAGCTTCCGTTTCTTTTTGCTGATGTTCCATCTCGGCCTTTTGCTGCTTTTGCTGCAGAGCTTCGACCTTAATAATGTCCTGATCAAGAAGGCGCAGATAACTGCGGGCGGCCTTATAATCCGCCGCTAATTCCTCCACATGCTCAAATTGGTCTTTGGCTTCGCGGAATTTTTTTTCGCGGTATAAACGCACCGCCTCCTCATAATTCTGCTGGGCTTCCTGCTGGCGGGACTGTTCCTGCCATTCCTGCTGCTTTAATTGCTGCTGCTGCTCACGTTTTAGCGCCGTTTCCTGGGCCTTAAGCCGGAATTCGCTTTTCTTGATATAATTCATCATCTCCGGATGGTCCGTGATACGGACGGCCTTTTCAAAATATTCGCGCGCTTCATCCAGCCTGCCTTCTTCGCTTAACTGCAGACCGCGCTGGTAATACTCCCGCGCCCGCTCTTCCCTTTTCTGGTTGCGCTTGACCACGGCCTGTTCTTTGATCTTTTCATTGACGCGTTTGATGTTCTCGCGGGACTTGATGATGAGTTTTTTTAAATCGTAAACATAACTGGATTGGGCCTCCGGAAGGGCTGAGGCCGGTTGATCATCAGACGGCTCCCCGTCTTTGGCGGCGCTAGCGGGCAAAGCGGGCCCTTGGGGAGACTGCTTGACACTGAAGTCGACGGAAGGGTCTTGATCCAGTGCTGAACGGGGCCCGTCGGCAGAAACCGGGAAGGCAATGCTGATAAACAAAAGCGCAAAAACAAAATACATAAATTTATTGTACCACATGATTTTGCGCGTCTTCCACTATTTTCTCCCATAATTTTCTGGCTTTAATATACTCGCCTGTTTTGACATATTCTTCGGCTGTTTTATTATACTCTTGCAATTTTTCTTCAAAGGCGATTTGACCGCGGATATATTCGCAGGCTTCATCAAACATCATCTGGCCGGCCATGATCACATCTTTATACATTTGACTGGCCTGCTCATAATGTCCGGCCTTCTGGGCATTCTTGCCCAAGGCAAACATGCGGTTTAAATCTTCCACCACCTTGCTGTCCGGTTTGGACAATTCTTTCCTGACCATGACCCAGGCCCAGTCGGTGACCCTGCCATCCAGCCAGCGGGCCCGCGCCCTTTGCCTTTCTTGCGGCGTGCGGTCATACAGCTTGCCGGTCATGCGCAAAAACGGCCCCTGGGCGGTGAAACCCAAATTGGTCAAATCGTCGCTGAATTGCGTAAAATTCCAGCCAATGCCTAAACTGGCATTATCGTTGATATTGCGGGTGGCCTCCAGTAAGAAGCCCTGTTTGCTGTCCTTGGCTTCCATCTGCGTGAGCTTGCGGTATTCGCCGCCCAGGGTCCAGTTGCGGTCAAGGCGGTAATTGAGGCGGTGGATCATAAGCCAGGTGTGGGTGCGGTTAAACTCAAAACCTGTGACTTTCTCGTCGTTGATGCGGTAGGCGAATTTTTCCGCCAATTGCCAGTTTTCGTCAAGGTCAACCACCGCCTCCGCGGCGAGGACCTGCATGCGGGATTGCTCCACGTCCGTGGCCGCGGCGGAGGTCTGGCCGCCGGGCCCTCTGGCTTCTTTATAGGTGTACCGGGCGAGCAAATTCAAATTGTCCATGTTCACGGGCCTGTACGCCGCCCCCAAAATGATTTCCTTATGGCGTTCCTGCACCTGGTCCGTCGTGGTGTTGAGGGTCTTGGAATACTCCAGTTTCGCGGACGCCGAAAGATTGTCCGTCACCCGGCCTTCCAGGGCATTATAAAAAACAAACTGGCGCGCGCGTTCATTGCCATTGTCCAAACGCAGTTCGACCTTGGTGGAATTTTTCAGCCGCTCCAGGGCGGTTTCCGTGTCTTTCAATACGTAACCGGCGCCCAGGGCAAAGGCGGTCCGGTCCGTGCGGGACCCGTCTAAATTCTGCGCCCCGCCTTTTTCAATGCTGCCTTGCACGGCCAGCTTGTCGTTGACATCACCGGAAAGGCCAAAAATGTTCGACTGCGACACGCCGCTGGCGCGGTTGTCGGCCAGGGAGCGGGTCAAACTGCCTTCGATTTTTTTGCCGTCTTTCTCGCGCGCCAAGGTATACTTGTTGTCGGTCTTGGTGCCGTCCGCAGCGGTGCCGAACGTGCGTTCGCTGACCGCCTGCAGCTCATCATTGATTTTGGTCTTGTCCGCAAAAGTAACGGTGGAGGTCTTGCCTCCCTGGGCATTTTCATCGACCTGCACTCTTGAGGACATTTCGGTCCTCTCATTCACTTTACGATTGGCGTCCAGCGCCAGGGTCCTGGTCTTGCCCGTGCCGTCCTCGCTGACACCCACGGTGGTCTTGAGGGCCGAATCCTGGTCCACGTTGGTGGTGGCGCTGACGGAGGAAATGGTCTTCCGCCCCGCGCCCGACGATTCGGTCTTGCCCACCACCGCATCAAAAGCCACATTCTCATTGACCTTGGCCTGGGCCGCCATGGATCCGGTGGTGGTTTTCTCGCCCGTCGAGGCGTCGGTGACGGCCACCGAGGCGGAAGCGCTCATATGGTCATTGATTTTCTGCTGGGCCCCCATCGCGGCGGTCTTGTCCACTTGCCCGGTCTTCTTCCGGTCGACCGTGTAATCGGTCAATAAGGCCAGCTTGTCCGTGACATTGGCAGTGGCGCCGACGGTGGTGGCGGTGCCGTCGCGGCTGAAGGCCTCCTGGGCCCGGACCGTCAACTGGCCGGTCACGCGCCCCTGGGCCCCGACGGTGGTGATCATTTTGGACTTGTCATTGATGTCAAACTGCTGGCCGACGGACAAGGTCACCCTCCCATTCAGGGCATACTCCGCCTTGCCCGCCAATATCTTGCTGGTCTGGTTGGTGCTGGTGACGAAATTACCGATGCGCTCGGTGACCTGGCTGAGCTGCCAGGCGCCGGTCAATTTCAACCGCTCGGCCTCATGGACGATCTGCGCCATGGTCGTCGAAGTTTCCACAGCGCCGACCTGGGCCTGGGTCTGTAAATTACCGTTATTGATAAGCCTTTGGATGTCATGGCGGGCGGTCAGGCGCGTCACCGGCGTCAGGTCAAAGGTCAGGGACATGCCGGCCGTTTCCTTGCCCTGCTGGGCCGAGGTGTCCGGTGAGACAAATGAGTTTTCGATCCATTTATAATGACCCGACAACCCCAGGCGGTTGAACAGCCGCGCGTCGCCCTTGAGGCCGTACGCCTTGCCGGATTCCACATTACCCGACGTCAGCTGGGCGAACGTGATCCCGCCGTCGGTGGAAACATAGGAAGAGGCGCCGGTGGAATTGGTCTGTGCGTATTCCGCCTTGACCATGGCGTCCGGGCCCAAATGCGCGCTGACGTCAGCGCCTTTCAAACTATAATTCTTATCCGGCTGGGTCTCTGTCACGTAGGTGCCGCCCACCACGACATTGTTCCCCACTCCCTGGGCCACGCGCGCGCCTTCACTGGACTCCTGGATCTTGTCTTTGACCAGGTATTGATAGTCCGCCACCACGTGGACAGGGTTCCCGTCGAGCATGGCCTCCGAAACGATCGACTCGGCCTTGGCGATCATGGCCACCGGCTGCCAGAACAAAATGCGGCCTTCGGACTCATCCAGCTCATAATCCGCGCCGTTTTTCATCACCTGTTCGGCAATGACCAGGCCTGTGATCTGGTCACGCACCTGGATTTTGATCTTGTCGCTGCCCTGGACGATGTCTTTATGTTTTAAGA
>JACQQW010000062.1 GCA_016206745.1 Candidatus Omnitrophota bacterium
CCCTGAAGGTTCCACAATATATATTTATCAAATTCGGCAATCTCCGGCTTACTCTTGGATTTATCAACCACAAAGCTGATCCGCGTGTCCGCAGTTGTAAAATCAATCTGATCCAATAACATCCGCGCGACCCAGTTGTAAACCCTTGCTTTATTTTCAACAAGATTGGAATAGACCCTCTGTTTGTTCAAAGTGATGCTGTAAATTGAAAAATCAACGTCTTTTATGTTTCTATAAAAATATTCCTTGATTGCTAACGTAGTGGAGGTCGCCTTTAACTCTTGAACAAATCTCTTACGCTTATTTTTGGGGTTTAATTTTCGACGCAACGTTCTTTCTATCATTTTTACGATCCGCTTACGACTTTCCATTCCTTTAATTACCAAAATACATATAGTAAAAAACTTTGACGGCTTTTTATTGACAAAATCAAACCCCAAATCACCGCTTTCATCTAAATACAAATAAAGCATTACATTTTTCCTTTGGTCTTAAATCTCATACCCAAGCCCTTTTAGATTCTGTAAATTTTTAGTACTAAGAATTTTTAAATTCGTGTCCTTTTTAAAGCCATCAAATATTGGCCTTGGGCAACTATGCCATAATGCGTATGCACGTACAGCAATAACCACTGCAAGGCATTGGTATGGTCGGCAAATACAGTATTGTCCTTGGAATAAATGCGTTCCATAAAAACATACTCCGGTTTTTCCTGTTCCATTTGCCCGATGGTGCGTTTAAGTTGATCCACGGTATAAATGGCCGGCACCGCGAAGGCGCGCATGCGCATGGGCCGCGATAGAAAGACCGGATAATGGTAAAAAAACGGCCTGCGTTTGGCCTGCATCAAAATGCGCACGTCGAAACTGCTGATCAAGGCCACTTTATCGCCCGGCGCGGTCAGGGAATCGATCAAACGCGCGTCCGCCGTGAAATCAAATTCCCAGCGGAAAAAGTCTTTAAGCTCATCCATGCTTTTGAAGTCCGCTTCAGTCAATAAGGCCTCATCCATTTGTCCTAAAGAGTTTGGCAACGGGATGCGGGCCGTATGAATCACCCCGTGATTGAAATATGGCTTGCCGTCCGGCAAAGGCATTACCCCCAGGCCTTTGGAATCATAATGGCGCAGGGAATTAAATACGTTCGGGTAAGCGGCAAACTGAGGATTGACCCATAAAAATACCAGGGCCCCGCAGGCCATGGCCCCAAACACCCCGGCGCGCGCCCGCGGCGCGGTTTGCGCTAACGCGGCATGGACCCAAAAACAGGCGACCGCCGCAAACGGCACCGCCACGGTATAAAAACTCGTCGGTGCCGAACGGGCGATATAATAATGGTACAGCCCCAACCCATAGACCGACAGCAATACCGCCAATAATTGCGCGCCCCCTGCCCGGCCGGTCCAAAGCAAAGCGCCCAAAAAAATCACCGTCCATACATAAACCAGCGGGATCATAATCCCCATCCAAAACGCCCAGAAATTTTTGTTTACCAAACTTTCATAAATAGGAATGGTCCCAAACCCGCTTAAGAAATAATTGTTAAATTCCGCGATATTATGCCAGAACTGCGGGGCCAACACCTGCCGTCCCTGGGCAAAAGCCAACAGCGCAATGGCGGTCAAGGGCACCAGCACGGCATACCCGGCCAGCCGCAAAATATCCGCCTTAGACTGAATAAATGCCCGGCGCCTCTGAGGTAATATTACCTGTGCTGCCAGAAAAACATAAAATGCAAACGCAAGGCATAACCCTGTCGAGCTCATGTAAAAAACCGCCAGCCCCGCGCACACGGCCGCTGCCGCAAGCCATTTTTGTTCCTGTTTGCCGAGATACAGCCATATTAGAATAAAAAACACAATGTCCCAGAAGAAACGGACCGCCGTCGTGCTCGGGTAGGTCAGGGCAAATGGAAAAGCGCCGGGATGAAACATTTGGATCTTGACCGCCGCCCACACTCCCAGGCAGGCCAATGGCACGCTTTTGAGCCATGACCGCAAAAGCCAATAC
>JACQQW010000066.1 GCA_016206745.1 Candidatus Omnitrophota bacterium
GGTAATTCCGGTTTGAAGGTAGAGACGCATAGCAATGCGTCTCTACAAAAAGAATCCATGAAATTAATTAAATATTTCCTGGCAGCTTTAACTATTAAGGAAGACGATTTGTGGGTCAACCTGTCTCCGTATGAAAAGAATCGGATGATCTCGGAAGAATTTGGAAAAACGGAATTAGGCCGGGACATGCTGGCCCAGGACTATATTCTCAAGCAATTGACCGCTTCTCTAATTTATCCGGAAAAAGAACTAGGCAAGAAGTTTTGGGACAATGTCTACGCCAAGGCCCAGCAAATGTTCGGAACCTCCCAAGTGCCGGTGAATACGTTTAACAAAGTATGGATTGTGGCGGACAAAGCCAAGGTCTTGGAACGCAATAATGCGGCGTTTGTGGTCGGCGCGCATTTGAAAGTGATGTTGGAAGAGGATTATCTTGCGCTTGGAAAAAACGCGAATGGGGGACATGAACCGGAAGCCCGAAGGGATCGGTGCGTGTCCCCGCAGAGACAGGGAAACCACCATAACGCCTTAAGCTCTCAAATCATCCGCCAAATCATCCTCCCCGAAATCGAAAAAGAAGTCAATCAAGGCAAAAACTTCGCGCCTCTGCGCCAGATGTTTTACTCTATGATCCTGGCTTCCTGGTATAAACTGGCCCTCAAAAACGCGCTGCTCAATCAAGTCTACAGCAATAAAAACAAAACCAGCGGCGTTCAATTCCGTAGAGACGCCATTAATGGCGTCTCTACACCGGAAGAAATCTATGGACGTTATCTTCAAGCGTACAAAAAGGGCGTGTTTAACTATATCAAGGAAGATTCGGTAGAGAAAAAAGGCGAGAAAATTCCACGAAAGTATTTCTCGGGAGGATTGAGGATTTTATTCGATGCTGCAATGATTATGCGCGTGCACGATCTGCCGGATCAAGCGGATGCCACCGCGTTAACGGGTGACGCGCTGGTGCGGGTGGAAATACAACCTGATGGAGCAATGACGGCGCGGGAGCATGAAGCAGATAAAAATAGAAGATGGTTTCTCAAGATGGGTGTTGCGGCGGCAGTGGCTTTAAGCATGCCTTCTCCAGCATGGGCCAATGTGCCCGCGAGTGTCCGTCAGGCAGTGCCGGAGCCTCAGCAGAAGGAAAAAGAAATATTTCAAGTCGATCGGATTACCGATTGGGAAGGGGCCGACATTGCCCTCCAATTGATCGCGCGGGCCAAGCATGAACGATCGTTGTCCGGTGAAGTGAAGAATTTGATTGATGCCATTCGGATTTTCAAAGGAAATAAAGATAGTTACACCGTGAAATACCAGCAAAGTATGATGAGCGATATTTTCTTAATGGGAGGGAAGTTAAACCAGCGCCCTGAGGAGACAGGGGATGATCAATTTCGTATATACATTGTTAATAATGTTGAAGAATACGCTATTGTCATAGCTCTTCCTGGGCAAAAGCTGCTTCTTTTACGGTTCGTAGACCGTAATTTCGAGGCCCGGTTGCTGACTCCAGAGGAGTTTAAAATAATTTCTGATCAGGTAACAAGGAAAGAAGACCAGTCCATGACGGTTGTTCACGGCGGTATCGATTTAAACGCAAAGAAGATGGGGCTGGATGTGGACCAAGAGGGGAAAAGCGTCCAAGTGAAGTTTGATGCGGCCATGATGGCGGAATTTCAGCAGGGGAATTTTACCGGCGTCAGGGCGGTCATCAGGCGTATTGTGCCTATTGCAAGTCCTTTGCCGATCCTTGGATTAGAGATGGGGCCGGCGGATAAAAAGAAATTGGTGAGAATTTAACAGAGGGATGATGAATAAAGCGGTGATTTTATTGTCCGGCGGGCTGGACTCCTCGACGACCTTGTATTATGCCAGGTCCAAAGGCCATGCCTGCCATTGTTTGATTTTTGATTATGGACAGCGGCATAAAAAAGAAATCCTGTCCGCCAAGGCCGTGGCCCGCGCGGCGCATTGTGCTTTTGAATTGGTCAAAATCGCTTTGCCGTGGAAAGGATCGGCCCTGCTGGACAAGAAAGTCAATATTCCCAAACACAGGAAATTGGACGCCACAAACATCCCGGCCACCTATGTGCCGGCGAGGAACATCATTTTCTTAAGTTTCGCCGCCTCATACGCCGAGGCCCTGGGCGCGCGGCATATTTTTATCGGCGCCAATGCCGTGGATTATTCCGGCTACCCGGATTGCCGGCCCGCATTTATCCATGCCTATCAAAGCATGCTGGCCCAAGGACTTAAGACCGGGGTGGAGGGAAAGACCATTACAGTGGAAACCCCGTTGATCCATTTGACCAAGGCGCACATTGTCCGCCTCGCCCTCAAGCTTGGCGTCCCCGTCGAGAAGACCTGGTCTTGTTATCAAGGCGGCAGGACGCCCTGCGGCGTATGTGACAGCTGTAGATTAAGGGAAAAGGGTTTTCAGGAAGCTAATCACGAAGACAGGGGCAGGACAAGTTCTTGAAGACCTGAGCCACCCCTTCTAAGAGCCGGTTAAATAGGACATTGCCCATGTCCGAATGTCCTATTCTGGGCGTCCTCAGGTTTTCATTGTCGGAGGATTTTTTTATGCTAAGATATGTTTCAAAATGTAACAGGAGCATTGTCTGTGAAAAAACTTGTTGAAGCCTTTACAGCAGGAGAATTAGCTGAGTATTTAAAACTTCATCCCTATACTATCCGCCGCCTTTGTCGTGAGGGAAAAATCCCCACTTTTCGCGTGGGTGGCCAATGGCGTTTTAGGAAAGATGATATTGATAAATGGTCGCGTTCGTATCCTTATGTCGAGAAGAAGGAAAAGTGATGAAATATAAAATATTTGTCAGCGGTGCCCAAAAAGAATTGAAGAAAGAACGTCGAGCGATTAAGGAGTTTATTCATAAAGACGCTCTTTTGTCAGAATACTTTAATGTGTTTCTTTTTGAAGATTCTCCCGCACAAAGTAAGTCAGCTGAAAATGCTTACCTTGATGAGGTGCGTAAAAGCGATATTTATTTAGGAATTCTGGGTAAGGAGTATGGTGTTTCAAAGGTATCGCCAACAGAAACAGAATTTCGTGAGGCCAAAGCCAAGAACAAAGAAATATTGATTTACATTAAAGGGCAGAATACATCCGATAAGCTTCGCCAAGCAGGGATGCAGAAACTTATATCGGAAATTAAGAATTCCAAAGCAGGGTATAGCTATCGACGATTTGAGCTTGTGGGTGATTTAACCAATTTGGTTTATGAAAGCCTGATATCCTTTTTGAAAGAAAAGGGTGAGATTGGTAAAGGAGGATTTGACCAGCGCGTTTGTGATGGAGCCACTCTCGCTGATATCGATAATGCGAAAGTTAAATGGTTTCTTAAAATCGCCCGGAAGAAGCGGAATTTTCCTATTGGATTAGACGCGTCAATAAAAGACGTCTTTACACATCTAAAGCTTATTAAAGGCGACAGGCTCACTAATTCCGCTGTTTTATTATTCGGTAAGAATCCACGGAAATTTCTTGATCAAGCAAAGATTAAGTGTGTGCAATTACCCAGCACGGAAGTTGTAAAACCGTTTACGTCATATCATATTTATGAAGATGAAAATATTTTTGAACAAATTGATAAGGCGGTAGGTTTTGTTTTTGGTGCGATTAAATTCCCTGTTATTCAACAGGCGCATAC
>JACQQW010000067.1 GCA_016206745.1 Candidatus Omnitrophota bacterium
ATATAGAATTTCAATTTGCAGGGGCAAAGTATTGGTCAAACCGCGGATGTGCCCGGACACCACCGACACCGCCCCAAACTCCCCCATGGCCCGGGCATTGCATAAAATCACCCCGTATAATAACCCCCATTTGATGTTCGGTAAAGTCACATACCAAAACGTTTTCCAGCCGCCGGCCCCCAGCGTAATGGCCGCTTCTTCTTCCTCATTGCCCAAAGCCTTCATGACCGGGACCAGCTCCCGCGCCACCATCGGGAAGGTCACGAAAATCGTGGCCAAAACAATGGCAATGGGCGTAAAAATGATCCTTAAGTCATGCGCCTGCAGCCACGGCCCCAAGGCGCCTTGCAGGCCAAACAATAAAACATAAACCAGACCGGAAATGACCGGGGAAACAGACAAGGGCAGGTCAATGAGCGTCAACAAGAAATTTTTGCCGCGGAAATCGAATTTGGCAATGGCCCAGGAGGCCGCAACGCCAAAAACGACATTGAGCGGCACCGCGATCAATGCCGCGAAAACAGTCAATTGGATCGCGGCCACGGTATTGGGATCAGCCAAAGAACTCAAATAAACCCCGATGCCTTTTTTAAAAGCGCCGGTAAAGACAACCGCCAATGGCAAAAAAATAAAAAAGGCCATCGCGGCCAATGCCCAACCTATCAATAAACGGCGGACAAAGATTGATTCAACGCGCGCATGCATCAATTCATTCCAATGCGTTTAGAGGCCCGCCACTGCAATGCATTAGTGAGTGCCAGCAAAACAAAAGAAACCATGAGCATCACCACGGCAATCGCGGCCGCGCCGTTATAATCGTATTGTTCCAGTTTAGTCATGATCAATAAAGGCGCGATTTCCGTCTTATTGGGCATATTGCCGGCGATAAAAATGACCGATCCATATTCACCGACGGCGCGGGCAAAAGCCAGATTAAAACCGGTTAACAGCGACGGAATAACAGCCGGAAAAATGACCCGCCTGAAGGTCTGCCAGCGCCCGGCGCCAAGGCTTGCCGCGGCGTCTTCCATTTCGGCGTCTATTTCCTGCAACACCGGCTCCACGGCGCGCACAACAAAAGGCAAACCGATAAAAACAAGGGCCAAAGTGATCCCTAAAAAATTATAGGCCGACGGGATGCCGGCTTTATAGAGAAATTGCCCCACCCATCCATTGGAGGAATATAAAGCCGTTAAAGCAATGCCCGCCACTGCCGTCGGTAAAGCAAATGGAAAATCGACCAGGGCGTCCACTATTTTCTTTCCCGGAAAACTGTAGCGGGCCAGCACCCAGGCAATTAAAAAACCAACCGGCACATTTACCAGGGAGGCCGCAAAAGCCGCCCCAAAACTTAAACGGCAGGCCGCTAAAGTCCTGGGCGCGGTGACCACATTCCAGAATTCAACAAAAGTCAATTGCGACGTTTTGACAAACAGCATGGACAAAGGAATCAATACGATTAAACTTAAATACAATACCGTATAGCCCAGGGCCAAATGAAAACCGGGAAGGGTTGAGCGTTGTTTTAAGAGAAACATATTTAATTTCCGTAGATTTGGTCGAACGTCCCCCCATCGGCAAAATGTTTTTTATGGGCCCGCTGCCACCCGCCGAACATTTCATCGACGGTAAAAAGCCGTGCCGGTTTAAACTGGCCGGCATATTTGGCCGCCGCGCTTTCCAAACGCGGGCGGTAAAAATGCCTGGCCGCGATCTCCTGGCCTTCAGCCGTATAAAAATACTTTAAGTATTCTTCCGCGGCCTTGCGGGTGCCGTGACGGTCCACGTTACGGTCAATGAGCGCGACCGGAGGTTCGGCCAAAATACTCAGCGAGGGGACCACAATCTCAAATTCGTCCCTGCCCAATTCATGGACCGCCAGATACGCTTCATTTTCCCAGGCGATTTCCACGTCCCCAATCTTGCGCTCCACAAATGTCGTGGCCGCCGCGCGCGCGCCGGAATCCAATACAGGCGCGTTCTTATACAATGCCCTGATAAATTCTTTTACTTTGTTTTCATCCCCATTAAATTTCTTCAACGCGTATCCCCAGGCCGCCAAATAATTCCAGCGCGCCCCGCCGGACGTTTTTGGGTTGGGGGTCACCACGGCAATCCCTGGTTTGGCCAAATCATCCCAATCTTGGATGTTCCTAGGGTTTCCCTTGCGCACCAAGAAAACAATGGTGGACGTGTACGGGGCGCTGTTATTGGGCAAACGGCTTTGCCAGTTTTTAGAGACCAAGCCGGATTTTTCGGCAATGGCGTCGATATCATAAGCCAAAGCCAATGTCACCACATCCGCGTCCAGACCGTCAATGACCGCGCGGGCCTGTTTGCCGCTGCCGCCGTGCGATTGATTGATGACCACATCTTCACCGGTCTTTTGTTTCCAATGGGCGGCAAAGGCCTTATTGTATTCATCGTATAATCCCCGGGTCGGGTCATAGGACACATTCAACAAATGGACTTGCCCGGCATAAACATTGCCGGCCGAACTTAAAACCAGCCCCAAAACAATCCCTGCGCTTAACAAACCTTTGATATTCATAAACGATTTTAACATCTTGAAACCATAATCCCATTTATTTTTTCCAACTCTCGCACAATCTTCGCGCTGCCGGAAGGCATGGGGTATTGATGGATGGATTTTAAATTGACCCATTTGTGGGCCTCGTCCGCTTTGGGCAAAGGGGCCGTTGCGCACAAAAATACGGATAAATTGACTTTAAATTGGGTATAAAAATGCGTCACCTGAAATAAATAGTCCGCTGTTTTGAGCGAAACATTCAATTCTTCCCGTATTTCCCGCGCCAGCGCCCTGGCCCTGCCCTCCCCCGCCCTGATTTTCCCGCCCGGAAACTCCCACAGGCCCGCCAACAACCCTTTCGCCGGGCGCTGTTGGATAAAAAATTTATTCCCTTTCCTTATTATGGCAATAACGGCGGCCACATCCTTGATCATGCGCTGTTTGGGCTTAGGGATTATTTCCTGCCTGCCCCGGGCAAAGGCCCGGCAGAATTTGATCACCGGGCATAAAATGCACAATGGCTCTTTACTGCGGCAAACCAAGGCCCCCAATTCCATCAGGGCCTGGTTAAAATCACCGGCATGTTTGGGGGGGAATATTGTTTGTAGGAATCCGCCGATCTTCCGGTCTTGTTTGGTGTCCGCGTGCCCTTGCAAAGCCAATAAACGCATTGCCACCCGGCGGACATTGGCGTCAATGATCGTCAATGGGAGATCATAAGCAATGCTTAAAACCGACCCGGTGGAATAGGGGCCAAAACCGGGCAGGGCCCTGACCACCGCCGGATCGCGCGGCAATACCCCATGATGTTCCCTGACCACCACCTGCGCCGCTTTATGCAAATTGCGGGCCCGGGCATAATATCCCAAACCCTGCCAGGCCTTCAATACTTTCTCGACGCCGGCCCCGGCCAAAGCCCCAACCGTCGGGAACATCTGAAACCAGCGGTCATAATACCCAATGACCGCATTGACCGTGGTTTGCTGGAGCATCATTTCCGAGACCCAAATCTTGTAGGGGTCTTTGGTGCGCCGCCAGGGAAGGTTCCGCTTGTGTTTATCATACCAGGCAAGCAGGGCGGGCGCGAACAATTTAGACGGGGCGCAGGCCACCGGCCCGGTTATTGGGATTTATCCATGGTTTCAACGGCTTTAAAATCTTCCTGCTTGTTTTCCTGCGCCTTTTCTTGCATCTTTCCTTTCACCACCCACTTGCCGTCTTCCGCTTGAATGGTGTCACTGGAACCGGCTTTTTCCCGGTACTGCCTGGCGAACTCTTTCTCGATGCTCCCCATGGATCCGATGACATTATTTTGAACGGCAATGGCCTTATAAATAACGGCGCGGTCCTGGTTTTCTCCGGAAGCAACATCCCGGGCTTTTGGATCGTCATTCAAGACTTCCACATACCCGAGGTTGTTTTCTCCGATGGTCCCGCCGGCTTTCAACTCTTTGAGTTGTTCAGACCTGTTCTTTTGGCTTCCCAGGGCCGCCGTAACGTCCGGCGTCATTTGTTTAATTTCATATTTCCCATCGGCCCAAAGAACGCCGGGCAGGACGAACAAGACCGCGGCCAACAAAA
>JACQQW010000072.1 GCA_016206745.1 Candidatus Omnitrophota bacterium
CCTAATTCTGTAATTCTGGGGACATGTACGATTTTTGTACGTGTCCCCAGAATTAGGTGCATGTCCCCATAATTTTCTATATAATAAATTTCTATGAAATCCGACTCCATCATCATCCGCGGGGCGCGGGAGCATAACCTTAAAAACATTGATTTGACCATTCCCCGCAATCAATTTGTGGTCATTACGGGATTAAGCGGGTCCGGTAAATCGTCTTTGGCCTTTGATACCATTTACGCCGAAGGCCAGCGCCGGTACGTGGAAAGCCTCTCCGCGTATGCCCGCCAGTTTTTAGACCAAATGCAAAAGCCCCAGGTGGAGCATATCGAAGGGCTCTCTCCGACCATTTCCATTGAGCAAAAGACCGTCAGCCGCAATCCGCGTTCAACGGTGGCGACCCAGACCGAGATTTACGATTATTTGCGCCTGTTGTTCGCCCGGGTCGGCACCCCCCATTGCCATTTGTGCGGCAAGAAAATCGAGCAGCAAAGCGCCCAGCAAATCGTGGAACATATTTTGGCCCTCCCGGAAGGGACCAAGGTCAATGTCCTGGCCCCCATTGTGCGCGGCCGTAAAGGGGAATACCGGGACATGGGGGCCCAGGTGGCCAGGTCCGGCTTTACCCGTCTGCGCATCGACGGCAGGGTTTATGAAACTTCCGATGCCGTTAAACTGGATAAATTTAAAATCCACCATATCGAGGCCGTGGTGGACCGTTTAAGCATTCGTGCCGATATCCGTAAACGTTTGTTCGATTCCGTGGAAACTGCCCTGAAGGCAGGGGAAGGGACCATGGTGGTGGATTTTAACGGTGTCCAGGCAGATAAGATGTTTAGCGAGAAATATGCCTGCGTGGACTGCGGCACATCGCTGGGTGAAATAGAGCCCCGCATTTTTTCGTTTAATTCGCCTTACGGCGCCTGCCCGGAATGCAATGGCCTGGGCACAAAGATGGAAATAGACCCGCAGGCTTTGGTGCCGGATGAAAGCAAGCCGTGGAGTGCGGCCATTGTGCCATGGAAAAAAGGCCAGGGCGGGTACATGATGTATTATCGCGCGGTATTGAGGGAAATGGCCAATATATACAAGGTGGATCCCCGCCTGCCGTTTAATAAATTGGACAAAAAATTTAAACGCCTTGTCTTGCATGGGTCCGGGGATGAAATCTGGGGCCGTACATTTGAAGGGGTGGTGAAATACCTTGAACGGCTGTTTAATGAAACAGACAGCGACTGGCTTAAAGAGGAAATTGCCGGGTACATGTCCGAGTCTTCCTGCCCGGGCTGCGGCGGCAAACGATTAAAGAAAGAATCCCTGGCCGTGACGGTGGCGGACCGGAATATTGCTGATGTTACATGTTTGGCCATTAAAGACGCCAAGAAATTTTTTAACCAGCTGTCTCTGGCCAAGGCCCAAAAGACCATCAGTGAAGAGATCCTCAAAGAAATCAACCGCCGTCTGGATTTTTGCGTCAATGTGGGCCTGGATTATCTGACGCTGGACCGGCGCAGCGCCACCTTGTCCGGCGGGGAGGCGGAGCGCATCCGTTTGGCTACCCAGGTGGGGTCGGGCTTGGTCGGCGTCATTTATGTTTTGGATGAACCCAGCATCGGCCTGCATCAAAAAGACAATGACCGCCTGCTCTCGACTTTGCATGCCTTGCGGGATTTGGGCAACACCTTGATCGTAGTCGAACATGACGAAGACACCATACGCCGGGCGGATTATGTGATTGATTTAGGCCCGGGCGCGGGAGAAAACGGCGGGCATGTCATGTACGCCGGGGATGTGCCGGGGCTGGTCCAATGCCGGGGATCTTTGACCGGACAGTACCTGCGCGGGGATTTCAAGATCGCCACGCCCGCGAGACGCCGCCGGCCGGTGGAAAATAAATTTTTAAAAATCACCGGCGCCGCGGAACATAATTTAAAAAATGTGGACGTGGCCGTCCCTTTAGGGGCCTTCGTTTGCGTGACCGGGGTGTCGGGCTCGGGTAAATCGACTTTGGTTGAGGAGATCATACACAAATCTTTGGCCAATAAAATTAACCAGGCCAAGGTGAAGCCCGGCGCGTATAAAAAGATCGACGGGATCCAATACATCGACAAGGTGATTGTGGTCAACCAGTCGCCCATCGGCCGCACCCCGCGCTCCAATCCGGTCACTTACACCGGGGTTTTCAGCGATGTCCGCGATATTTTTGCCCGGCTGCCGGAATCCAAAATGCGCGGGTATAAGCCGGGACGTTTCAGTTTCAACGTCAAAGGCGGCCGCTGCGAGGCCTGCAGCGGGGATGGCATCAAAAAGATTGAAATGCATTTTTTGCCCGATGTGTACGTTGAATGCGAAGTCTGCCACGGCAGGCGTTTTACCGGCCAGACTTTGGAAGTGCAGTTTAAGGGCAAGAACATCGCGGAGGTGTTGAATTTGTCCGTTGAGGAGGCTTTGGGGGTTTTTGATAATGTTCCGCGGGTCAGAAATGTCCTGCAGACCCTGACCGACGTGGGTTTAGGCTATATCCGTTTGGGCCAGCCGGCCACCACGCTCTCCGGCGGGGAAGCGCAGCGGGTGAAATTGGCCGCCGAACTCTGCAAGCCGGCCACAGGCCGGACATTTTATATCCTCGATGAACCCACGACCGGATTGCATTTTTCCGACGTGGATAAACTGCTGACCGTGCTGCAGCGCCTGGTGGACCGCGGCAATACGGTGCTGGTCATTGAACACAACCAGGATGTGAACAAGAGCGCGGACCATATCATTGATTTAGGGCCCCAAGGCGGCGGTGGCGGTGGTCACCTGGTGGCTGCCGGCACTCCGGAAGAAATCATTAAGCACCCGACGTCGCACACGGGAAAATATTTAAAGGAGTTTCTTAAGCGATGAATTTTTTAGAAAAATTGGTTCCCTCCCCCTTGCGGGGAGGGTTAGGGAGGGGGTTTATAGGCG
>JACQQW010000073.1 GCA_016206745.1 Candidatus Omnitrophota bacterium
GCCGGGCGATGGTGGTGGGAACAGCCGGAGCAAAAAGAATGCGGGCTGCATAATAATCCGAAGAGAAAGAAATGAATAAAACCATTAATAAATTAGACGCGCTGGAATCACAAAGCGTTTATATTTTACGCGAGGCCTACCGGGAATTTAAGTCCCTGGTCATGCTCTGGTCCATCGGCAAGGACTCGACGGTGTTATTATGGCTGGCGCGCAAAGCGTTCTTTGGCCACGTGCCGTTTGGGCTGGTGCACATCGACACCAGTTATAAAATCCCGGAAATGATCAAATACCGCGATGAGCTGGCCATGAAGTTTAAATTAAACATGATCGTGGGGCAAAACGTTGAGGCATTAAAGGCCAAGCGCACATTTCCGGACGGGGCCATTGACCGCATCGCCTGCTGCAAGGCCTTGAAGACCGATGGGCTTAAAAATACCTTGTCCGGTGCCTGGCCGCGCAAACGTTTAAACCATGCCACCGGTCAGTATGACATCGACACGAATACGGAGCCTTATACCGGTGTTATTGTGGGCGCCCGCGCGGACGAAGAAGGCAGCCGTTCCAAGGAACGTTATTTTTCCCCGCGTGACCGCAACAGCGATTGGGACGTGGGGGACCAGCCGCCGGAATTATGGAACCAGTTTAAGACCGATTTCGCGCCGGGTACGCATATCCGCATCCATCCTTTGCTGGATTGGACGGAGTTAAATATTTGGGAATACATTGAACGGGAAAACATTCCCATTACCCATTTGTATTTCGACCAGGGCACCGGCAAACGCTACCGTTCCCTGGGATGCTACCCGTGCACCACGCCGGTGGATTCCACCGCTAAGAATGTGGCGGACATTGTCAAAGAATTGCGCGAGGGCAAATTTAAAAATATCGCCGAACGCTCCGGCCGGGCCCAGGACAAGGAAGACGGCGGGGGATTGGAAACTTTGCGGCGGGAAGGGTACATGTAGTGGCTGCCCAACGTGAACAAATGAACGTAGTCATTGTCGGCCATGTCGACCATGGCAAGAGTACTTTGGTCGGACGTTTGCTGGCGGACACCGGTTCTTTGCCGGAAGGGAAGCTCGAGGCGGTCAAAGCCCAATGCCTGCGCAATGCCAAACCGTTTGAATACGCGTTTTTGCTCGATGCCCTTAAAGATGAACAATCCCAGGGGATCACGATAGACACCGCCCGCACATTTTTCAAATCCGCCAAACGCGACTACATCATCATTGATGCTCCCGGCCATATTGAATTCCTCAAGAATATGATCTCCGGCGCGGCCCGGGCGCAGGCGGCTTTGCTTGTCATCGACGCCCATGAAGGCATACGGGAAAACTCCAAACGCCATGGGTATATGATGCGTTTTTTAGGCATCAAGAACGTGGCCGTGTGCGTCAATAAAATGGATCTCGCGGGCTATGACCAACAAGTATTTGAGCAGATCAAGGCCGGCTACACCAAATTCCTTAATGATATTGATTTAAAACCCACCTGCTTTATCCCCATTGCCGCGTTCCATGGCGATAACATCGCTTCCCATTCGGCCAAGATGCCGTGGTATACGGGGCCGCATATTTTAGGTGTGCTCGATGTTTTCGTCAAACAAGCCCCGGCGCATGCCCAGGCGTTCCGTATGCCGGTGCAGGACATTTATAAATTTACGGAACAAGGGGATGACCGCCGCATCGTTGCCGGCCGCATTGCCGGAGGCGCAGCCAGGGCCGGCGACGACATTATTTTCTTACCGTCGGGTAAGAAGAACAGGATCAAATCCATTGAGTATTTTAACGGCCCTGCCCGAACGGAAGCTTTTGCCGGGCAGTCCATCGGTTTTACCATGGACACTGAAATTTATATACGCCCCGGTGAGGTGATGTGCCGGGCCAATGAGCAGCTGCCGCAGGTCAGCAATCAATTCAAAGCCAATGTGTTCTGGATGGGCAAACAGCCCTTGGTAAAGGGAAGAATTTATAAATTAAAAATAGCCGCCCAGCAAGTCCCGGTGGTTGTGGCGGACATTGCGCGTGTGCTCAATGCCGCGGAACTGGCTTCATCCAACAAAGACCATGTGGACCGCCATGAGGTCGGGGAATGTATTTTTGAAACCATGAAGCCGGTGGCTTTTGACGCGGGCGGCGAAATCCCGGAAACCGGCCGTTTTGTATTGGTTGACAATTATGAAATCTCGGGCGGGGGCATCATTGTGGCGCCGGTCTTCGGCAGCGACAGCGCACTCAATACGCACATTAAAAAGCGTGAGTACAGCTGGGAGCGTTCACACATCACGCCGGACATGCGGGCACAGAAATACGGCCATAAAAGCGCCCTGATCATCATCACCGGCAAGATCGACACCGGCAAACAGCGCATTGCCAAAGCGCTGGAAGAGCAATTGTTCAACTTGGAAAAAAACGTTTATTTTCTGGGAGTGTCCAACCGTTTGGTCTTGGCGGCACAGGACTCCAAGGACAAGACCCTGGGCAAATATGACATGCTGGTGCAATTGGGGGAACTGGCGCATTTGATGACCGATGCCGGATTGATATTGATCACCAGCATCACGGACATCGATGATTATGAGCTTAAAATACTCAAAGACCTCAATTACCCCAACCGGATTTTTGTGGTCAATGTGGGTGAAAACCGTTTTAATGCCATAGGGGTTGACTTGAACCTGCCGGAAAACCAGGAGTCGGAAGCGGCCGTTAAAACCATCGTCGATCTTCTGGTCAAAGCAGTCGTGTTGGATCCGGAATACATGATTTAAATGCAGGGAACGGTCGTGACCGTTCCCTGCAAAGGAGATAATTTGGTCCTGGAAGAACAAATCCTCAACGCCCGCATCCTGATCGTTGACGATAACATGCTGATCGTTCAAATCCTCAAAAAAATCCTCACCGATGCCGGATATTACCACCTGTCTTTTACCACGGACCCCGCCAAAGCTTTTGATATGTATCAAGAAATCCAGCCGGATTTAGTGCTTTTGGA